>CAMWVM010000277.1 GCA_947177715.1 uncultured Ruminococcus sp. | reverse complement strand
GTATAAAGCATACCCGCCTCAATTCTTATCTTTGGGTGAATTTTCAATCATGCTGTAAAGGCACTCAACTGCATCAGAAAGTCCGCCTAACTGGTCAATAAGCCCGCATTCCACGGCAGCTTCACCGTCAAGCACAGACCCAACGTCCATCATCAGTTCACCCGTTGACATCATATATTCACGAAATTTATCTGCACTGACATTGGAATTATCAGTCACAAATCTAATGATCCTATCCTGCATTTTATCAAAATAAGATAACGTCTGAGGAATCCCCAAAACAAGTCCGTTCATTCTCACAGGATGAATCGTCATAGTCGCCGATGGTACAATAAATGACTTTTTTGCACACACCGCTAAAGGCACTCCAATAGAATGGCCTCCGCCAACTACCAGCGAAACTGTAGGTGTTTTCATGCTTGCAATAAGCTCGGCAATAGCAAGCCCCGCCTCTACATCGCCGCCGACTGTGTTAAGAATTATCACAAGTCCTTCAATGGATTGGTCCTGTTCGATCGCCACAAGTGCGGGAATTATATGCTCATACTTTGTTGTCTTATTCTGCGGCGGAAGAATATAATGCCCCTCAACCTGACCGATAATATTAAGACAATGTATTAAATGCTTGGCATTTGGTATCGCAACCTGTCCAAACTCCTTAATTGTGTCCGTTTTATCGGACTCAATCGTATTTTCATTCTGATTTTCTTCGGTATTTTCATTCCCGTTATTATTTTTTAACATAACCGTCCTCCATAAGCGTTTTAGCTTATTATATCCGGCTTACAGGAAAAATATGCAGGAATTCCGCCAAACTACTTTTAATGATACCACACCATATTAAAAATGTCAAGGGAACAACCTATACAAAACAAGATTTTATGAATTTCCACGACTATTTCCTGCAAAACATTTACGATTTGTTTACAAAACGATTTGAATCGATTTTCTTTATATTTGAGATAATTATCCATTTACTGATGCCGCTTATTGAACAATCGTCAATTTAGCGTATTAAAGCAATACAATAAGCTGTTTTATTGTTTAATTGTTCAAAAATTAATCATAAGTTTGATATTTTCTTGACAAACTTGTATTAATAGAGTAAAATAATAAATGTATATTAGATAAGGAATCTTCCCCATCAGTCAAAGTAAAAAAAGCGGGGACAAATTACCTGAATTTTATTGTGAAAGGAATGTTTCTCTATGGGTTTAACACTTACAGAAAAAATCTTGAAAAATCATCTTGTTGACGGAGAATTCGTAAAAGGCAGCGAAATCGGAATCAGAATAGACCAAACCTTGACCCAAGACGCTACAGGAACAATGGCTTATCTTGAATTTGAAGCTATGGGTGTTCCAAGAGTTAAAACAGAGCGTTCAGTTGCTTATATTGACCACAACACACTTCAGTCGGGCTTTGAAAATGCTGACGACCACCGTTTTATCGGCTCTGTTGCTAAAAAGCACGGAATTTACTTCTCACGTCCCGGAAACGGAATCTGTCATCAGGTTCACCTTGAAAGATTTGGAGTTCCCGGAAAGACTCTTATCGGCTCTGACAGTCATACTCCAACAGGCGGCGGTATCGGTATGATTGCAATCGGTGCAGGCGGACTTGACGTTGCTGTCGCAATGGGCGGCGGAGCATACTATATTACCTATCCAAAGGTTGTAAAGGTTAATCTAACAGGAAAGCTTTCGCCTTGGGTTGCCGCTAAAGACGTTATCCTTGAGGTGCTCAAAAGACTTTCAGTTAAAGGCGGCGTAGGAAAGGTTATTGAATACTGCGGCGAGGGCGTTAAAACCCTTTCTGTTCCAGAAAGAGCTACTATCACTAACATGGGTGCGGAGCTTGGTGCAACAACATCAATCTTCCCTTCAGATGAAATCACGCTTGAATTCCTAAAAGCACAGGACAGAGCTGATGTTTGGACAGAACTAAAAGCTGACGACGACGCAGTATATGACGAAGAGCTTACCATTGACCTTTCTGAGCTTGTTCCTATGGCAGCTTGTCCTCATTCACCTGACAATATAAAAACTTGCGATGAAATCGGTCCTATGAAAATCGACCAGGTTTGTATTGGTTCATGCACTAACTCATCTTTTGTTGACATGATGAAGGTTGCTCATATCCTCAAAGGAAAGACAATTCACCCTGACGTGTCACTGTCTATTGCCCCAGGTTCAAAGCAGGTTCTCAATATGCTTGCACAAAACGGTGCACTTTCAGATATGATTGACGCAGGTGCAAGAATCCTTGAATCAGCTTGCGGTCCATGTATCGGTATGGGACAGTCACCAAACTCAAAGGGTATTTCATTGAGAACATTCAACAGAAACTTTGAGGGACGTTCAGGCACTAAGGATGGACAGATCTATCTGGTTTCTCCTGAACTTGCTGCCGCTTCAGCTCTTACAGGCGTTCTAACAGACCCAAGAACTTTGGGAGAAATGCCTGAATTCAAGCTTCCTGAGCATTTTGAAATTAACGATAATATGGTTACACCTCCTGCATC
>CAMWVM010000276.1 GCA_947177715.1 uncultured Ruminococcus sp. | reverse complement strand
GAGTCTCGTGGGCTCGGAGATGTGTATAAGAGACTTGAACAGCTATGACAGATGATTGTAAATCTGCATTTTTGTTGAGGATTGAAACAGAGGATGAAATAGGCAGATTAAGTGGTTCTAAATATTTTCAAAGCGAAGTTGGTAACTCTTTTCAGGAAGCCAAGAGAGAATTGGAGCAAGGAAGAATCGTACTTTTTACCGGTACACCATGCCAGATTAACGGATTAAAATTATTTCTGAATAAAGATTATGAAAATCTGTTTTGTATGGATATTATTTGTCACGGTGTGCCATCACCAACGCTTTGGGAGAAGTATATAACTGATTTTGAACAAAATCGAAAAGCGAAAGTTACTAATGTAAACTTCAGGTGTAAAGATGTTTTTCCTAAGGATTTTGGAGTAAAAGACTTTTCTGATCGAAATGTAATTTATACATCAAAATCTGAAGACCCTTTTATGCAGATGTTCTTGAAGAATTATTGTTTAAGACCGTCTTGCTATGCCTGTGATGCAAAAAAATATAAGCTGGCGGATGTCACAATCGGAGATTTTTGGGGCGTTGAAAATGTACTTCCCAATTTGAGTGATGATAAAGGTACATCTTTAGTGCTGATTAGAACCGAAAAAGGAGCTAAGTTGTTCAAAGCGATTAAAAGCTCAGTTAAATATGATCTTTGTGAGTATGAATCTGCTGTTAAAAGAAATTCAGCAGAATATAAATCAACTTCACGTCCGCCTCAAAGGGAAGCTTTTTTTGTGGATATGAATAATATGAGTTTTGTAAAACTGAAAAGAAAATATTTGGAATCACCGCTCAAGATAAAAATTAAAAAGATTTTGAAAAAAATTTTGAGAAAAGATTCTGATATCAATATTCTTAAAAACAGCAATTACGGAATGTTAGTAATGTATAAAATAAAAGGCAATAAAAAATGTTAGAAAATCTAAAAGCAATAATTAAAAATGTATTAATTGAAATATATCATCCATTTGGGTTTGCTCTAATTTTGTCAGCTCTTTTTATGTATGTCCATAAACAGTGTGACAGTTGGAAAACAGCAATAAAAAAGTGGATGACTTGGTTTAAAACAGATGCCTCTTTTCGCAGAATGTTTCTATTTGTAACTTATATAATTATAATTTTATTCAGAACACTTACTAATAGGGGAATGGCAATTAATCCTGTTAATAATATAATAGGTATTTGGAGAATTAATAATTTTGATGAAAATTCTAAGCAAATTGTTTTAGTGAATTTGGTGTTATTTATTCCATTTACCATTTTGCTCTTTTGGAATTTTACCTCTAAGCTATTAAAAAACCTTAAATTTACAACAATAATTTTACAATCTTTGAAGATAACATTTGTTTTTTCGTTAGCTATAGAATTTTTACAATTATTTTTGCGAACAGGCTTTTGGCAGATATCAGATTTGTTCTTTAATACTCTTGGCGGCATAATAGGAGGAATTTTATATTGGATAGGCGTGAGTATTAAAAATAAAAAGAATGACAAATAAATCGTTGCATTAAGATACGCATGTGTTTTAATAATGATTTGGGTTAAACAACGGACAATAATTAAAATGTAAAAAAGGCAGGTAATTACCATTGCAGGAGATTATTAAAAATATAATTGCGAATGTGCTTACTGCACTATATCAGCCGTTTAGCTTTGCTGTTATCCTTACAGTTTTGTTTACGTTTCTTTATCTTTTTGCTCACGAGCGTGGTTGGAAAACCGTGTTCCGTCAATGGTGGAATACGTTTAAATCAAGCGTAAATTTTCGTAAGATTTTTTTATTGTCTTTTTATACATCAATGATATTATTCCGTACACTGTTAAATAGAACCATGTGTGCTAATCCAGTGTCTAACGTAATTGGAGTTTGGGGATTGCATGATGACAAGGGTCAGTTGACTACAGAGGTTCTTGAAAATTTGGCACTGTTCATACCATTTGCTATATTGTTTCTATGGAGTTTTAGAGAGAAAATTCTTGAAAAAACAGTTACCATTGTAAATGTATTATGGCAATCAGCAAAAGTTACATTTTTATTTTCGTTGACCATAGAATTTTTACAGTTGTTTCTTCGTTTAGGTACCTTTCAGTTGTCAGATCTGTTCTTTAACACCCTTGGCGGTTTATTCGGAGGATTTATATATTGGATATGCTATAAAGTGAAGCATAGAAGATAGATTTTTCATTCATAGAAACTGAAGTTTGCTAATTTCCAATATACTTGTCATTAATTCGCTGCAGCTTCTTTCCAATAGGTTTGGTGAGAATAATAAGAAAAATGACATTAGAAACGGCATATATTACCGTGAATCTCAGGGACGAGGCAACCGTAACAATGTATCTTGAAAGATTAAAGCCTCCGTCATACCATAAAACTGAATATATATCCATAAGCATGGAAAATAATATGCCTGCAACAGCACCGTATATTAATAACCATGCTTTATTTTTTTTCAGTGTATTTGACAAAATACCTGCAAATAATCCAATCAGCCCCCATGTCAGCATTTGAAACGGCGTCCAGGGTCCTTG
>CAMWVM010000275.1 GCA_947177715.1 uncultured Ruminococcus sp. | reverse complement strand
ATATAAGTATGTGCAATACCTGTTGGGCAAGCTGTAACAGCAAGCACCCTATAACCTGATTTAGGTTGAACTATAGCTTTTGGTTCATCGGGATATTTTTCACTTTCCATAGCATCGATAACTTCAAGAAACTTTTCTTTAGAAGCTGCTGAGAGAAGTCTGTTTCTGAAGTCCTCATCCATTAGCATTGTCATAAGTCTTGACAAAACCTCAAGGTGAACGTCGCCGTCATTAGGCGCTGCAATCATAAACAGAAGATTTGAGGGCTTTCCGTCCATCGCCTCATAGTCCACTCCGCTTGGAACTGTAATTGCTGCAAGACCAGGACGTTTAACAGCTTCGCTTTTAGCATGAGGAATAGCAATTCCGTCACCGATAGCGGTGGTACTCATTTGTTCTCTTGCAAGAATGCCGTTTTTATAAATTTCGGCATCGCTGATATTTCCGCCCTTAATCTGTAAATCCACAAGCTTGTCGATGGCTTCGCCTTTAGATTTTACACTTGCATTAAGCTCAATACTTTCCTTTCTCAATAAATCAGTGATACGCATAAATTTCCACCCTTTCATTTTTATTTATCAGACTGCAAAACCTCAAGCAATCTGTAAATTTCATTTCTTGGTGCAAGCCCCTCTGAAAAGGCTGTTGCACTTCCTGAAGCGGTACCAAGTTCAAGAGCATACTGATAATTCTGATTTTCTGTATACCCTGCGATGAAACCAGCTACCATTGAATCTCCTGCTCCTACGGAATTAACCACTTTCCCTTTAGGCACGCCCATTATATGAACATCACCGTTTTCATCCACAAGAATTGATCCGTCGCCTGCCATAGAAATAAGCACATTTACCGCACCTTTTTCCTGAAGCAATTTCGCATACTTCACAATATCATCGTTTGTTTTAATCTCTACGTTAAAGATTTCAGCGAGCTCATGGTTATTTGGCTTTATAAGAAACGGCTTATATTTAAGCACATTGACAAGCAGATCCTTTGTAGCGTCAACGACAAATCTTATGCCTTTGTCGAATAATCTTTCAAGAATTTTCTCATATATATCCTCGGGCAGCGTATTGGGTATACTTCCGGCAAGGACAAGGGTATCGCCCTTTTCTACTTTATCAAGCTTTTCAAACAGCTGCTCTATTGCAATATTGCTTATTTCAGGTCCCTGTCCGTTAAGCTCGGTTTCTTTTTCTGCTTTAATTTTAACGTTAATTCTTGAACAGCCTGATTCTAACCTTACAAAATCCGTTTCGATTCCCTGAGCGCTTACACCCTGTTCTATGGCAGTTCCCGTAAAGCCCGCTGAAAAGCCCAGCGCTTTTGTTTTTATTCCAAGCTGATTAAGGACGATGGAAACGTTAATTCCCTTTCCGCCAAAATATATTTCCTCACTTTCAGATCGGTTTACCAATCCGGTTTTAAGCTCCGAAAGCCTCATTACATAATCTATAGCAGGATTAAACGTTACTGTATAAATCATTTCACATAACCTCCTTTATTACGCATTTTTCTTTATATTTTTCATCTGGAACTATGTCTGTTATTATACAGACCTTATCGGTTTCACCAAATGTCACCGATGAAATCTGATTGAACTTTGAATGATCCGCCAGAACATATGAAATATAGCTGTTTTTTATTACTGTGCTTTTAACGTTAGCTTCATCTATATCGGGAGTAGTAAGTCCTGCTGAAAGTGAGATGCCGTTTGTTCCCATAAAGCACTTAGTAAAATTAAACTTTTTCAAGGCGTCCACACATTCAGTACCGATAACCGCTTCTGTTGACGCTTTAAGCTGTCCGCCGACTATATAAACCTTAAGCTGTTTTTTTGCCAGCTTTTTTGCATGTGTAAAGCCGTTTGTCACATAGGTTGCTCCCATTTCAGTTATAAAGTCTATCATTTTTTCTGTAGTCGTACCTGCATCAATAAAAACAAAGTCGTTCTTTTTTATAGTTGAAGCTGCATATTTAGCAATTACCGTTTTCTCTTCTGAAAACAACTTCTCTTTTGTTTCAACAGGATGCTCACTAAAATCAAAGCTGTCGTCAATTATTGTTGCTCCACCATGTACTTTTATTATTTTACCCTTTGAAGCGAGAGTATTCAGATCTCTTCTGATTGTTGACTCAGAGGCATTAAGTTCTTCAGTCAGCTGAGCAACTGTTATTGTTTTATATTCCTTAACTAAATTCAAAATTTTGCCGTATCGTTCTTCTGTTAACATTATAAGACTCCTTGACTGTTTATGATTTATTTTGATTATATTTGCTTGGTATGGCTATATAATATCACACAGCACTTTATTTGTCAATACCTTTTATGCAAAAACAATCATTTTTATTCAATTACAATCAAATTCGTGCAACTTATACAATTCATATATTCTACAATTTTTTATTTTGACCAATAGAAAATTAAATTAAAATAAGAATATTCCCTATATTCATTACAATGATACAAATTGCTTGACAAAGCACATTGAAAAATTATATAATAATTAAGGTGCGATTTATCGCAAACATTAATATTAGTTCGTATATAACAACGACTTATGTCCCCCAGCCTCCAACCTATCC
>CAMWVM010000274.1 GCA_947177715.1 uncultured Ruminococcus sp. | reverse complement strand
GTGTCATTGGCTGCCATGGACCCCAGAGGCATCAGCATTGTAAGAACTAACGCAAACACAATCGCTTTCTTATAAGTTTTGTTATGCATTTAATTTACACCACCGTTTCTAAATTAGCCTCTGATTCTATATGCGACTTCTGTATAAACTGAATATACAAATACGTATACCTGCTGGAAAAGTGAGAGCAGCAATATTGCAAGAAACAGTATAAGCAGCATTGCTACTATTGTCATTACCATAGAGAGCAATGTCTTTCCAAATGTATATTGATGAACGGCTCTCATTGCCTGGATCATCAGAATCAACGACCAACCAAGTCCGACATATTGAATAAACATTACCCATATTGCTTCGTCCTGTACCAAGAAGTTTGAAAACAAAACTGCAATATATGTACAGAAAATATATGGCACCAAAGCATAGGCTGAATAAATACATATTTTCTTTAATGTACCCTCGCCGTTAAACAACGTACAAATTGCCCAGTTACCAATTACCCACGCGAAGAAGTAAACGAAGCTTTGTACTATTAATGGAATAACATTGAAAATCTTATCGTAAGACATATTAAACTGAAATCCCATTAGTCTTCTCTCTGCAACAATTGCAATAAACAAAGCACAAACAATTATCAATGAAACTTTAATTGAACCCTGCTTTTTCCAACGCAAGTCTTCAAAGCCTTCTACCGGATGGAAAATAACATGCTTTAGCCATCCAACCGTTGAAAATTCATACATATTATTTCCCCTCCTTACCTGTATGAGCTTTTACACTCATTTTTCTCTTCTTCAATAACTTGCGGAGAACTATCAAAACGATAATCACAGCAAGCGCAATAACTATAATAAGTGTAAAGTTATCTCTTAAGAATTCTTCTCTGGCATATTCAAAAGCCTTATCATAGTCATCCTGATCATAAGCTATCTTAAAATATTTCAAAGCCGTTGAGTATTCATCATTGTTAAGAGCAGCCTTACCCAGTCCAATATAAGCTGTAGTATATCCGCCATCTCTTGCAATTACCTCTTCCCAAGCATCTTTTGCTTCGGAATATTTACCCTGATCATAGAGATCAAATGCCGTATGAAGAATGCCGCCAAATGTTGTTTCTGTAAATATAGTAATATCGTTCTTAATACCGTCAATAACATATACATTATTATCAAGAGCTTCAACTGCATTAGGTGCTTGGAAGCTTCCACGCTGGTTTGCAGAATTTTTATTACCAAAAATACAAATCAGATTACAAAGCTTATCATACTGGAATATACGTCCTGTATTATAGTCAAGTACATTTATAATCCCGTTATTTGAAACAACTATGTCAGTAAGTGTCGCTGTAAAGTTTACATTTGACACCAAGTTCTGAGTATCTGTTAATATATCACCGAACTCATATGTATTACCGACATCATTATCCCAAATGTTATAGCCTGCCGGGTTCAGTTTTTTAACTGCGTCTGTTTCAGTAGCAGCCTCTGTTACTGTATAAATGAATCCGTCATCGTCAATATCAAAGTTTGCATACTCTGTTGGAACACTTCTCTGCATTCCTTCGATCTGGTCATTTGAAGCAATTTTTCTCCAAAGCTTTTGAGCAATAACTGCTGCTGTCGCTTCAACACGGTTTGCTCCATAGAAGCCTGTGAAGCTTCCGTCCTTTGAGAACTGAACAGAACCTGTATTTACTGATTTTACTACTGCATAAATATTTTCTGCATTATCTACAACAACCTTTGAAGGTTTAAATGTTTCAGAATCATACAATGCTGAATCAGGCTTTACATATTCCTGAACAAGTTCACATTCTGTAGGAGAAGTAATCTTTGCTTTTACTACACGTTCATTTTCAGTATCTGCAACATAAAGCATCAAATCACCTGTTATTGTACTTGTTCTTGCATATATACCTGTAGGAACGTTAAATTTTGAAAGTCCTGTTTCTTCATCAACATTAATTTCGCTGTCACCCTTGACGCCATAATAGCAGCCAATAATCTGCATTTCTTCATCAAGTCTAAGAATACGATGATTATCTGTATCAGCTACCCAAAATTCTTTTCTTTCATCGTCAAGGAACAAATCCTTAGGATCATTCATAACTACGGCTGCGTCCTCGCTTATAAACAGCGGATCGCTTGGATCTGCAAGCTTAGAAAGACCCATTTCTTGTCCAGAAACCGTTTTGCTTACTCTATAACCATTTTGGGAAGGAACTGTATCTCCCCACCGGTCATAGTTATAAGCGTTATATGGCTCATCTGCAAAAGCTTGAAATGTCATCATTGTCATTGCTGAGCATGCAGCCATTGTCAGAGTGAGCAGTCTTTTTAAAGATTTTTTCATTCTCGACACCACTTATCACCTATTTCCTTTTCTAATTTTAAACTGTTCATCAATTAATCCTTAATACCTGAGTGAGCCATTGTTTCCATAACATTGCCCTGTGCAATAAGGAATACGACCAGTGGCGGAATTAAAAGCAATACAGCTGATGCGAATGTTACACCTTGACGTGCAAGACCGATCTGTGCAATCTGCTGTACTATAGTCGGCAGAGTTTTAAGCTCTTCGGAGTATACGAATGCGCCGGCCT
>CAMWVM010000273.1 GCA_947177715.1 uncultured Ruminococcus sp. | reverse complement strand
ATGTCAGCAGGGGGACCAATAATCGAGCCTGAGCTTGAGTGCATTGAGTATACTCAAATTTGTGCACATACGCTTTTTGCACGATCTGTGGTGCTTTCTCCTGACAGTATTATTAAAATAAAAAGCAAATGCAATAAAAATGCCCACACCTGCGTCAATGTAGACGGAAACATTGTCTATCGCCTTTCTAACGATGATGAGGTAATAGTATCAAAAAGCGGATATTATATTGATGTGATAGATATTGCAGGCGGAAGCTTTTTTGCATCGGTCAATAAAAAGCTTATGCAGCCGTTAAAGGAAATTAGTGAAGATAAGGATTAAACATACTTGCCGAAAGGAACAAACAGCCATATGAAATCACAAAGACAACAGCTCATTTTAAAAATAATATCAGAAAACAATATAGACACTCAGGAAAATCTTCAGAGAGCATTAAAAGAGCATGGGTGTGCTGTTACTCAGGCAACAGTATCAAGAGATATTAAAGAGCTTGCTCTAATCAAAACTATGACAGCCGCAGGTAATTATAAATATAGTATTCCGTCATTTAAAAAGGACGCTCTTGATAACCGTGGAAGTATGCTTTATACGATTTTATCAGATGCAGTGAGAGAAGTGGATTATGCTGTGAATACTGTGGTGGTAAAATGCAATACGGGAATGGCTCAGGCAGTTTGTGCTAAACTTGACGGAGCGACTATTGATAATACCGTTGGAACTATTGCAGGGGACGACACCATTTTTATTCTTATGCGAACAGAGCGTGACGCAGTAAGACTTGTTAAGGAATTAAACGGAATTTTGAATGCAAGGTAAATATATTTGAAACGTTTAAAGGATTGGAAAGATACTTATGCTGAAAGAACTTTACATTGAAAATTTAGCTGTAATAGAAAAGGCGACTATTAATTTCACCGAGAAACTTAACGTTTTTACAGGTGAAACTGGTGCGGGAAAATCTATTCTAATAAACGGCATAAACGCTATTCTCGGACAAAGAGTAACCAAGGATATTGTCCGCGGCGGTACGGATAAAGCAGTTATTTCAGCAGAGTTTACTAATCTTGATAAAAATACATTGAACAAGCTTGAGGAGCTTGGGATAAGCTGTGAAGATGATCAGCTTTTTCTTTCAAGAGAGATTCGTTCGGACGGCGGAAGCGTAGCGAGGGTTAATTCAAGAAGCGTTAATGTGGCTGTTCTGAGAGAAATAGGGGAAACTCTTGTTAACATTCACGGTCAGCATGATAATCAGATACTTATGTCGCCGGAAAATCATATTCATATTCTTGACAGCTTTGCTGACGCAGAGGAATATTTAAAGGATTATCAAAGCTCGTTTAAAGAGCTTCAGGCTTTGGCAAGAAAAATAAAGAAAATAAAAATAGATGCAGGACAGAGAGCGTTCAGGATAAATCAGCTTGAAGAAATCATTGATGAAATAGAACAGCTTAAAATTATAGAAAATGAAGATGAAGAAATTGAACAGGAATTAGCTGTATCCAAAAATGCAGTGGTGCTTTCTGAGGCAATGTTCACGGCGATAAACCTTATAAACGGCGACGATGATAACTCGGGTGCAGTTGATTTGACTTCACAGGCTGAAAAGGCTTTGGAAAACTATACTGATGTTTATGCTAAGTTTGAACCGTTATATAACAGGCTATCTTCGGCGGAAATAGAGCTTGCGGATATAGCAGGGGAGCTTTCTTCACTTCTGGACAAGCTGGATGTTGATCCAAAGAGATATGATTATCTTAATCAGCGTAACGAGGCGCTGAGAAAAATAAAGAAAAAATACGGCCCTGATTTGAGCGATGTTTTAGACACTTTAGAGAGATCTAAAGAAGAGCTTGAACAGCTTTCTGGCACTGAGGTCAGTATTAAAGAATTAAATAATCAGCAAACAGAACTGTTGACTTTGGTTTCAAAAAAGGCAAAATCACTTTCCGACTTTAGAAAAAAAGCAGGAGAAAGGTTTATAAGCCGTGTAACGGAAGAACTTGAATTTCTGAATATGCCAAAGGTTAAACTGGCTGTAGATCAGAAACCGGGAAAACTTACGCTAAACGGAATGGATACGATTGAATTTCTCATTTCTGCAAACATTGGTGAAAAACCTAAGTCTATTGCAAAAATTGCCTCGGGCGGCGAGCTTTCAAGAATAATGCTGGCTTTGAAGAATGTTATAGCCGATAAGGACAGTATCGGAACTTTGATTTTTGATGAGATTGATACTGGTGTTAGCGGAAAAGCAGCACAGAAAATTGGTATGAAGCTTGGAGAGATTTCTGAAATCAGACAGGTGCTTTGTGTTACTCACCTGTCGCAGATTGCAGTAATGGCCGATAATCATTTGCTGATAGAAAAGAGTATAGTGAACGATAGGACTTCTACAGCAGTAAAATCTCTCAGCTTTGAGGAGAGAAAATATGAGATAGCAAGAATTATGGGCGGAGATAATATTTCTGATCTTATGCTTGAAAACGCTCAGCAGCTTCTTAAAACTTACAGCAGAACGCAAATTTAGTAGATTAAGCTGCAATTCGGACTGTCAGGGACGCCAGCCCCTACCTTATAACAACGACTTATGTCCCCCAGCCTCCAACCTATCC
>CAMWVM010000272.1 GCA_947177715.1 uncultured Ruminococcus sp. | reverse complement strand
GAGCGCCACCTTGCCAAGGTGGAGGTAGCGAGTTCGAGCCTCGTAATCCGCTCCATAATTAACACCCGTTATCAGAAATGATAGCGGGTGTTTTTGTGTGCTCAGTCGTAAATTTAATAAGAAGTCAGCTAAATATAAAAAAATCGGGAATTTTTTATTCCCGATTTTTTTATATGATAATATTAACAACCAATCCTGAAATTACTCCCGTGAAGTAAAGTATCCACAAAATCAATAGGTTTTGCTTAACATGTTTGTTCATTTTAAAAAGCACTACAAGTCCAACACCTGCACTGGTTGTAAGTCCTGCAATGATTGAACCGAAAGAAAGAATACCCTCAATATAAAGCTGAGTAAGAACAACCGATGCTGCACAGTTTGGTATGAACCCAACAAGTCCGGCGATAAGCGGCTGAAATGCTGAGTTGGTCATGAGAATCTTTGAAACTGTTTCTTTCCCTGCAAATTCCATAAAGCCGTTAAGAAGTAAATTTACTATAAGTATAAAGATAATTATTTCAATAGTGTGTGATAACGCCGCATGGAAAATGCTGTGGTGCTCACAATCGCAGTGAGAGCATATTTCCTTGAAAGGCTCTTCCTGTTTGTCCATATGTAATACTTTAATGAAAATATCAACGACTATTCCTGCAATAACAGCAATAAGGGTTTTGATAAGTATAAATTTCCAAATATCTCCTATGCTTTGAGGATTGGATATTAGCATGGGAATTGCCTCATCACTTGTGGAAATGAATACAGCAATAAGTGTACCCATAGAAATAAGCCGTCCCGCAAAAAGATTGGAGGCCACAACAGAAAATCCGCATTGTGGTATTGCACCTAAAACTGCACCGCCGACTGAACCGAAGGGTCCCATTTTACGGAGTGCATTTCCAAGTTTTTTGGATGAACGATGTTCTATGTATTCTATTAAAATATATACGCCCAATAAAAAGGGCAGCACTTTTAAAGTATCTATCAATGCGTCAAGAAAAATATCCAATAAAGTTTCCGTCATTTTATTCTCCTATTTTGTTTTCAGTAATTAACTTATTATACTATAAATTTGAGAAAAGTCAAGCTGATTTATGTAAAATAATTTATCTATGTTTAAATATACTTTTAAATTAACCAAAAAACAGGAAAGCTTATATGAAACTGTCCTGAATTCAATAATTTTTATTAGTTTATAGCTATCAAATAAAGCTGAATTTATTTTGAGTGGTGCTTTATATCAAGAATATCATCAATACTTACATTATATATGTTTGCTATTTCGACCAAGTTAGTGATATCAGGCATTGTTTTGCCTCGTTCCCAATAGCTAACTGCTTGAAAGCTTATACCCAACTTCTCTGCAACTTCCATTTGAGTCATATTTGCTTTACGTCGGAATTTAGCTAACCTTTTCCCTGTTTCGATCATATCAAGCATTAAACACCGCTCCTTTTATATTACACTTTATTGAATATTTAAGTAAGTTAGTGTTTTTATGTATTACTTTAATGCAATACATAAAAATATTGTAGCACATCAATAATTATAACATATTATTATTTAATAAACAACTGTATATTTTAATAAATTGAACCTCTGAATTTTTAGCAGTATCACAAATAAATTATAAGATTTTAGCAAATGAACTTTAAACTGTAATTTAGTGCTTGATTGTTAAAGTTAAAATATAGATACATAAAGAAAGCGGTAACCTTTAAGGTTACCGCTTCTGTTTTTATTCAACCAATAGATTAGAGAATATCTCCCCAACCGCCATCTGGATCTGGATCAGTTGAACTTGTGTCCATCATTACTGTATCTTCGATTTCAAACTTTGAAATCTCTGCTGATGGTTTTAAATACTTCTTCATTATATTTTAACCTCCTCTAATTACTTAGATGTATAAGTAATCTCAGTAACTACCGCATTCTGACCCTTAAGGAAGATTGCCTTTGAAGTTGCAAGTGCTTCAGCCTGTTCTGCTGTAAGCTTGATCTGAAGCTTTCCACCTGTTGTATCAAAGAACTCATCACCGTCTGCTGTTTCCATTGGAGTCCATGTCCATGCAGCACCGAGCTTGTTGATAATCTGAATCTGAGCTGCGCCCTTTGCTTCATAAATGATTGTAAGGATTCCGCCTTCCTCAGCAAGAGGAATACCAGCTACGCCAAGGTCAACGTCAGCTTTCCAATTGTTGAGGTCTTCTGAACCTGTCCAGATTGTTTCTGTTGTGCCAGAAGTTCCGCCTGGTGCTGTATATGTGATCTTAGTAATAACTGCGCCTGTTCCCTTGATATGCATTTCCTTACCTGCTGCAAGCTCTTCAGCCTGTTTTGCTGTAAGTTTAATCTGAAGCTTTCCGCCTGTTGTGTCAAAGTATTCATTTCCAGCTGCTGTTTCCATTGGAGTCCATGTCCAATCAGCACCAAGCTTGTTGATTATCTGAATCTGAGCTGCGCCTGTTCCTGTATACTCGATTGTGAGAATACCGTTTTCCTCAGCAAGAGGGATTCCTGGTACACCAAGGTTAACGTCAGCCTTCCAATTGTTAAGGTCTTCTTCGCCTTCCCAAATTACTTCTGCAACTGCCGGGCCATTTCCGCCTGGAGCCTTGTATGTCATCTTAGTAACTACTGCACCTGTACCCT
>CAMWVM010000271.1 GCA_947177715.1 uncultured Ruminococcus sp. | reverse complement strand
TCAGTTGGTTAGAGCAACCGGCTCATAACCGGTTGGTCTGGGGTTCGAGTCCCTAATGGCCCACCATTTTAGGGGTATAGCTCAGTTGGTAGAGCAGCGGTCTCCAAAACCGCGTGCCGAGGGTTCAAATCCTTCTGCCCCTGCCAAGAAAAGTCCGTAAACGAGGCGTTTGCGGGCTTTTTACTATATCAAGCAAATTCCAGATAATGTTAAATTTTCTTTAAAAACTAATACTTTTACGAGTATTTTGTCGTAAAAGTGTCGTCAAAAGTAAGCGTCAAATAATCTCCACCTTTTAAAGACCACACCTGAGTGATATAATAGAAATATAAATCACAAAGAAAGGCGTGGATCAAAATGATTCAAACAAAACAAAAGGTGGACGCTTACGCTCGGGCATTGCAAAACAGTTCACATAATATCCAAACATTAATTCGTTCGTCAGCTTTACCAAAACTTCCCTCAGGAATTTATGCTCCACAAGTTGAAACACTATACGAGGAGTTATATAAACGCAAAAAAGATAAAGAAACAAGTCAAAACATGATGTATGATGTTTTTATTTCATACGCATCTGAAGATAAACCAAGCTTTGTTGACCCATTAGTAACTGAACTTCAAAATTCTGGAATAAGAGTATGGTATGACTCTTTAGAAATGCAATGGGGAAAAAGCTTAAGAGAGCAAATAGATAACGGAATTAAACGGTCAAAATTTGCTATTTTGGTTCTTTCAAAGAATTTCTTTGCAAAACAATGGCCACAAAGGGAGCTTGACGGTATTTTGGCGAAAGAAACTGTTACAGGTGCAACACCATTGCCAATATGGCATGAAATACAATATGAAGAAGTTTATAATTTTAGTCCAACATTAGCGGGATTATATTCGTTATCGACAGATAAGCTTTCTATTCAGGATATATGTAAATCTTTTAAACTTATTCTTGAAAAAGGAGAACAGGATTAATATGAATAAACCGAGTGATAGAGTAGATTTTTTGGATAAAACCTTAGAGGTACACAATAGTTACATTGATATTCAAGTAGAGAAATTATCAAAAGAAATACAGTGGATTGATGATAATTTTGAAGATGTATTAAAGTTAAGGCAATACTTAGCACAGTTCTTACCTGCTAACAGGGCATTAGAATTAAGTGATGATAGTATTAAAGATTTGGCTGTATTTCGTGCAAATCACTTAAATGGGCAGATACAGCAGATGAAAAGTCAGAAAATAAATAATATGCCTTTAAAGCTTATCGTGCAGGGATTGAAATTTCGGGGACAATAATTACAGCCTCTCAAAGATGAGAGGCTAATTGGATTTATAGAATGTGATATTCATTTTTCTGTTTTACAGGTTCGTCATAAACAGAACTCATCTCATTCCGGATATCTTCAGCAATAAAATTTTCCTTTTCTATTTTTTGGGCTAAATCTGGGAAGTCTGCGTCCTTTGCGGCTTTCATTCCATAGCTTATAATGGCATACATGAGATTATCCTGTTTTGGAGAAAAGTCCATAGCATAATCGGCAAATCTCCCTTTGCCGCTCCACAGTACACCGGCAGCACGACATATATTGCAAATTACTTTATATGCCTTTGCAACGGCTGATCTTAGATTGTCAATAGTGCTGTTCAGCGACTTTATGATACCGTCCTTTTCCCGAAGGCGATTTTCGTAGTCGGCGGTAATCTCCCGTTCTTTGTCAGCAAGGTGTCTGGTAAATGTCCTTTCTTTTTCGTCAAGCTGCTTGGTTAGCAGTGCCATATTTTGCTGAATGGCGGTGTTGTCTAATTTTAATTCGGAAATGTTCCTTTTTAGAGAGGAATTTTCCTCGTTCAGCTTGGCGATTTTGTCACCGTAAAATTTATGTGGACTATTTTCACAAAGTTCAAGCTGATGTTCCCGCTCTTGGCAGATTTTCAGCCGCTCGGATATGTTTGCTCTGTCAAAATCGTTTTGCTGTGAAACGGTTTTGTTTTCACGTTCACGGCGGGCGATATTATCCTCACGTTCGGCAACGGCTTTTTCACGCTCGGTAAGTTCCGACAGGATTTTTTCGGACTTTTCAAAGTTACGGTATGCCTTTTCACGGATTTTCTTAATACTGTCATTTGCGGCATTGACGCTATCAATGGCAGCGGCAGCGTTTGCGGAGGCTTGTTGGGTTGCCTCAATATCCGCTTTGGACACAATAACTTTGTCCTTGCCCATTGCTTTGGTGATGATATTTGTTGTGGTTTGAATTTCGGTATCGGCATAGTTTTTCAGACTTCCTTTTTTGTTGCGAAGCTGTTTGATAGTCTGATTACCTAAATCCGTCGTGCCGTTAAGTATGCCTATGTCCCGACCGAAAAAGCTGTTAAGGCGGGTACTTAAATCCTTGTGGAAGCTTTTCAGTTCCTTTAAGGTAATTACTTCCTTTGCGGACAGCTTGGGAATGTTTTTCTTTTTGTCCGTTGCCACAGGCACAAAGGCGTAATGAATATGCGGCTGACTTTCGTCCATATGGACGTATGCGGAGATGACGTTGTCTTTTCCGTAGCGGCCGTTCAGAAAATTATAGGTTTCCCGAAAAAAGTTTGTGTACTCGTTTTCCGAAAGCTTCTGCGGAGCGGTAACTATCCAGTCGCAGAAAACGTTCACGTCCTTACGGT
>CAMWVM010000270.1 GCA_947177715.1 uncultured Ruminococcus sp. | reverse complement strand
ATTCATAGTTGCACGTTTGCGTGCAAAAAACACCCCAAAAGTGACTATAAGTAGAGGGGGCTTAGCACAGACGATACAATTCACGATATCAGTTTGCGTTGCTATTTGCTTTGACCCCGCTATGATTTGCTTGTGAAATTGATGTAAATATTTCTTGCTTCAAAATAGTAGAACCAAAATTTTTATTTTTCAATTTTTTCGCCGCATGATTGACAGAACCTTGCGTCAGTTTTAAGCTTCTCTCCGCAATGAGGACACTTTTCAGTATTTGATTTTTCTACCATCACAGCCGACGCTTCAATAGCCTTGTCTTCCTTTTCTTTGTCCTCTTTAGGCATATAATTACTGTTTTTAAATTCAAAGTTAGGTATAACTTCCTCAGTTTTCTTCTTTTCAGTCTTTGCAATTAGATCTTCTGTTATATCTTCATCCTTAACTATTTCTTCAAATCTTAATGACGGCACTTCAACCCTAAAGTCTTCACCCATAAGTTTAATTGCAAGCACAAGACCGCAAATCATTAGAAAAAGACATGAAACCAAAGGTAGTGCATAAACAAGTACAGTCATCACTGCAAGAAATGTCCTGCTATCTCCGGAATTTCTGAATAAATCAACGAACTCGCTGTTGTTTAGGGCATATAGCAAAAATGCAATAGGCTTTACTGCACATGCCCCAGAAGTAATTATAATAATTGCCGGCAATTCAGCTCCAACCTTTTTCTTTCTTCTGTAAGCCATAAGTATAAAAAAAGTTGTGATTGAAATCAAAAAGGTTATAATCGCTTTATCGTATGTGAATATATAATCCTGAGCGCTTTTTGCAAATACATATGTCTGAGCAACATCAGAATATCTGTTATATCCCAAAGAGCCGAGAAACTCCATAGCCAGCCCCATTGCTGATATAAACGCCGCCGTAAATGCTAAAAGGCATACGCCTCCTCCGGATTCGGTAAGTTTCTTTCTGCATACTTTTGTTTCCGTCATACCAAAACATCCTTTCAATTAAGGGTCTGTCCGACCAAATTTCAATGGGCAGATTTTATCCATCCGCCCATTTTTAATCATACAATCTGAAGCGATAACATGTCAACACTGAAAAATCAGTTTTCATCAACAGTTTTGTCACATAAAGAGATATCACTTTTCTCTTTGTGATTACCTGAAATCTTCTTAATTAATTTTCCATTCCTATATTCAAAGATGAAAATTAAAATAAGTGCAGCCAAACCACTTAATGATAAAATTACAGCAAGCTTGAAATAGTTTGGACTAAATTCCATTGTAACAATATTTTCGCCCTTCTCAAGAGGAATCGTTATAAGACTGTTAAGAGCTGTAGAGGTTTCAACTTCTTTTCCGTTCACCTTAACGATCCATCCATTTTCTTGTGGGATAGTAGTGAACAGCACTTTGCCGTCTGTTTCTGTAACAATTCTGCCTTCAACATAATTTCCATCATGGTTTGTTACTTCCCATGAATTTTTCTGGAGTTCTGTTACATCCTGCTCAAATTGCTCAAAATTAAAGGAATAGAACAGATTATCGCTCCAATATGCAACATTTTCTTCATTGTCGATGGATATGCGAACTCTAACCCTCTCTCCGCTTTCAAACTCTCCGAGATTCATAATCGCATAATTATCTCCGTCAAAGAACTGACCTGCAAATTCCATTGCACTGGAACCGTCGCCGTATTCTGATTCTTTTTGTATCCAAACATTACAGGAGCGCTCATACTTAGTGGGAAGATACATGTACAGATCTGAGGTTTTATCCATTTCCACAAGATAATCGATGTGACATTCTGCAATATCTTCATCCTCATAGGAATACTCAATATGACCGTCGCTTAATTTAGCCGTCGCCATATTTTCCGTCTGCATATTATAAGGCTGAATTCTGGTAAAATACTGAGTGATCTCATTCTTTGATGTCAGAGCGCTGAACAAAACATTTTGATTTTCAAATGGATTTGTATCGCTTAATTCTATATCCTCAATTCTGCTGTCAGACATAAGTCCAAGTCCAAGAGCATAGGGATTTTCATGGAATTTATAAAGCGCACCGTTTTCCTTAACTTCTTTTACAAGGGGATATTCCTCGGAAACGGTTGTGTCACGGTCAGAATAACTGTTAGTTCCGTCATCATCAATCTTATCCATAACATACTTTATATCAAATATGGCATCTGTTATATACGTTTTTCCTGTATATCTTGTAGAATGACCGCCATAAGAAAAGCCCAGCCGTTTAAGCATTGTCAAAACGGGAGAATTCATCGTAGAGCTTGAATGAGAAATGCCGTAATATCCTACTCCGATAGGGTCGTTTACCGTTCGGTGGAAAGTTGACTCCATACGGTAAAATGGTTCATCGTCAGATTCCTTTAACTGCTTTACTGCATCTCTTGTATTACTCATATAAGGCTCATAAGATGTATACTGACTGTACATGACCTCAATATTTACCTTACGAACGGTATCAATGATGTTTATCATCAGTTCTGCACAAACAATAATACATACAGAAATACAAAGAGCCTTTGAGATTTTTCGTCTTTTTCTAACAAGATATAAAACTGCGAAATAAACGCTTACAGCTAAAACCGAACCCCATATACCCTGAGGCATCTGGCTCTTATACCCATCTGACGCTGCCGACGCCTAG
>CAMWVM010000269.1 GCA_947177715.1 uncultured Ruminococcus sp. | reverse complement strand
ACTTAGGGTCTGACTTTCCTCTCTCAATATTGCTTATGCACCTGTCGCTTATATCGCATAGTTCCGCAAGATATTCACGGCTTAACCGCTTGTTTTCCCTGTGCCGCCGCAACAGCAAACCAAATAATTCTACAGAATAATACATAAATCTACCTCGCTTATCATTATTTTACTCGATAGATGAACATATAAACAGGAATTTCAGTTCACGCATATTAAATAAATATTAAATTTAATAAAATGAAAAGTAAACTATTGTTTCTGATACTCAACTATTTATAATGATAAACTTCAGAAAACTTAAAAGTACCACAAAATTTATAAAAAATTTTTTCGGACATAAAAAGAGCATAACCGCAAATCACGGTTATGCTCATAATAATAGGTAAAGCAGATAATTATTATTTGTAAGTTTTTGAATATATCCATAGCTTATAAAATTTTTTCAGACCTTATTCTACAATAATGGTTTCTCTCCTGATTGGGCAGAAATGTATTTTTTGTAATTTTTTCACTTTTTCTTATCCACTTTGTAGAAATGAATAAAATCATAGTTAATATCTTGTTAATTTTTAATAACGCTATTGCCTTTAACGTTAATTTGTTGTATCATTATTATAGAATAACTTAAATCATAAACGAATGGGGGTGCATTATGCTGTTCATTTGCATGGCGTTAATTGACGATGAAGAAGATAAAAAATCGTTTGCGGAATTGTACAATAAATATGAAACCATGGCTATTTCAATTGCTCTTAAAATATTACAAAATCGTGAATTCGCCGAGGACGCTTGTGCCGAAGCCTTTTTAAGCATTGCAAAATGTTATGAAAGAATTAAAAATTTAGAACCTCAAAAGTTGGAACGATATATTGTTGTTACAGTCGAAAATGCGTCTTTTGACATATATAATAATGAAAAGAAATACGGAAAAACAGTACCGCTGGACGATGATTTTTCAGACTTGACTGACGAATCACTTTCCAACAGAGATTATGCTGAAATAATCCGCTGCATTAAGAAGCTTTCATATACCGACCAAGAAATTTTATATCTTCGTATAAATTGCGGTTTGAAGTACAAGGAAATAGCCGATACTTTACATATATCAAACGCGGCGGCAAGAAAAAGATTGCAGAACGCAAAGAAAAATCTTACCGCACTGCTTAAAAAGGAGGATATTTATTATGAATGAATTTACGATTTTGTCAAAGGCTCTCGGAGAAGTTTTTGAACCGCAGATAGATGAATTTATGCAGACCGTTGAGTTAAAGCCGAATTATATATTTTCCGATAAGTACAAGCGTAAAATCAACAAATTGATAAAAAGGCGTGAAAAGCCGTATTTTAAGCTTATATGCACAACAGGGCGAAGAATCGTTTGCACGGCAGCGGCTGTCATAATAATCCTTGCCTCATCGTTAAGCGTGGAGGCTGTCCGTGAAGCAATTCACGATTTCCTTATGAATATTTTCAATGGTCATACTGCTGTTTCTGTCAGCGGGACAATAGAAGATTATCCGACGTTTATTGAGGAAGAATATGAAATAGCAAATTTGCCAGAGGGATTTGAACTGGCTGATTATTATGTTGATGAAACATCAGTAGTTGCTATGTATATAAACAATGATAAATATATTTTATTTGAACAAACTGTTTATTACGATTTTAAGGGTAATTTTGACAATAGTAATGCTGAATTTGAATACTATACAGACACATCTGGACAAGAATATCTCTTTTATAATACAGGAAATAATTGCAATATTATGTTTGATAACGGTAAATATGTCATACGAATTGAAAGCAATTTGTACAAAGATGATATAATAGATTTATGCAAAGATACAAAAATAAAATAATTTTGTAGAATAAACTCACAAAACAAAATATTTTATTGTCGTTATGGTTGTAGGATGGAATTTCCTGCAACCATATTTTTATATTTATTAGGAGGTCAAGTTTATGAAAAAACTTATATCTTGTTTAGTGGCTCTTTTGATGTGCTGTTCGATTGGAAGTATTTCTATGTCAGCAGCAGTTATTCCTGATGGCAGTATTGCTGCACCATACTATCTGTATACAAACAGCATTACAACCACGTTAAGTGTTTCCTCCAACAATGAAGCATCATGTAGAACTACAATTTCTGGTAATTCTGATACGGCTACAAAAATTGTGGTAACGCAATATCTTGAAAAGAAAAATGGAAACTCATGGGACGAGGTAACAAAGTGGACTGATACTTTTAATAGTTGGTGGTGTAATTGCACTAATTCTTATACTATAACCGAATCGGGTACTTACAGACTTAGATCGGTGGCTAAGGTTTACAGCGGCAGTAAGTATGAGAACGTGGATATTACAAGTACAGAAAAGACTGTAAAAATATAAAAATGAAGGTCAAACAAAAGAAAAGGACATTATCTAAAATATTAAAGAAAACCGTATCAGCGATTTTAGCGGCAGCAATGTCGCTGTCGCTGTTTACGGCAATTCCCGTATCAGCGGATATTGCGGACAGAAAATCCGCGTAAGCCGTCTTTTGTATGATTGGTTTTGCTTTTACACAAAATTTTTGATAATGCCTACGCATTTACTACGCCCGTGTTAATGAGGCTTTAAATGCTGTCTCTTGATTAATTTTAAAATTTTATATTCCCTTTTGACTGCTATGATGC
>CAMWVM010000268.1 GCA_947177715.1 uncultured Ruminococcus sp. | reverse complement strand
TATTTGAATAGGAAGGTGATTGAAATGAACAGACCTTACGTAGTGTGTCATATTCTGAGTGCACTTGACGGCGCAATTACAGGAAGCTTTATGTCAATGCCCGAAACATCTGAAGCCGCACGGCATTATGGCGAAATGAGGAAAGTATTTAATTGCAATGCAACTCTTTATGGCACAACGACTATGCTGGATTTTAACGACGGATATGTTGAAAATCTTCCCAATGGAGAACCGCTCCCTCGCAGCGACTATATTTCGCCAAGCGCAAACGGCGAATATATTATAGCTGTTGACAGAAAAGGCAGACTTGCTTATTCGTCAAATGTCCTCAACCGTCGTGGAGTTTGCTCTCACATAATTGAAATTCTAACAGAACAGGTTTCGAACGAATATCTGAATTATTTGAGAAAGCTTGATATTTCATATATTTTTGCAGGAGAAAAAGAACTTGACTGCGAATCGGCAATGATAAAGCTGAAAGAAAAATTCGGTATAGAAAGACTGATGATAGCAGGAGGCGGATATATCGACTGGGCGTTTGCCGACGCCGGTATGATAGACGAATTAAGCCTTGTTTTAGCTCCTGCCGCAGACGGCGAAGATAAGGTAACGGTATTTGAAAAAGAATCCTCGTCTGCAAATAATTCAGCAATAGGATTCAGCCTTAAATCGGTAGAACAGCTTGACGGTGATACCGTATGGCTCAGATATAAAGTAAAAAATACAAAAAATTAAACGGAGGTATGACTATGAAAAAAGATCTTGGTGTAAAACCCTATTTGTACCCAATGCCCGTTCTTATGATCGCAACATACGACGAAGACGGCAAGGTTGACGTTATGAACATGGCATGGGGCGGAATTTGCAGTTCAAATATGGTTGCGCTTAATCTTTCGGAGGGGCATAAAACCTCTGAAAATCTCAAAAACACGGGAGCTTTCACAATAAGTGTAGCCGATGTCGCTCATATAAAAGAGTCTGATTTCTTCGGCATTGCAAGCGCAAACAAAATGAACGATAAGTTTGAGCGTTCGGGAATGCATGCTGTAAAGAGCGAGAAAGTAAACGCTCCTATCGTAGAGGAATATCCACTGACACTGGAATGCAAAGTCGTTGAAATCGGCAATAGCGTAAGCGGATTCAGAGTCGTGGGAGAGATCGTCGGCGTTCTTGCTGATGAATCCGTTCTTGACGAAAGCGGAAATGTTGACCCGACAAAGCTTAATGCCACGGCTTACGATACGTTTGGAAGAAGCTATTATACTATGGGAGATAAAATCGGTCAGGCGTGGAATATAGGAATGGATTTTATGGATAAGTAAGAAATCGTATTTGTTTTATCAAAAATCGGCGGCGTATAAAATATATGCCGCTGATTTTTTCATATAAAAACAACGCTCGGAAAATTCCAAGCGCTGCTTTATAGATATTGAAATTACCAGTTTTTCTTTTCCTTTGAGCTGTCGTGCTGCTGTTTACGCTCCTCTACCATTTTTGCAAACCACTCTACCATTGCAGGATCGTAGTGTGAGAAGAATGAACTTGTCTGCGTATCAAGAGCTGCGATCTCTGCCATATCCTGATTGGTCAGTGTGAAGTCAAAGACGTTCAGATTCTGCTCCATACGCTCAATATGCGTTGACTTCGGAAGAACAATTACGCCTCTCTGAATGTTCCATCGGAGCATTACCTGCGCAGATGTTTTTCCGTACTTTTCGCCGATCTTCACAAGTACGGGATTTTCAAACAGCCCCCCTCTGCCTTCACCGAAAGGAGCCCATGCCTCTATCTGTACCTTATATTTGTCCATCCACTTTTTAGCTTCTGTCTGCTGATTGAGAACGTGAGTTTCAACCTGATTTACCATAGGAACAATTTCAGCAAAGTTCGCAATATCCACCAGTCTGTCGGGATAGAAATTGGACACACCTATCGCCTTTAATACGCCCTCTTTGTATAAATCTTCAAGTGCTCTCCATGCACCGTAATAGTCGGAAAAAGGCTGGTGCAAAAGCATAAGATCAATATAATCGGTCTTAAGCTTTTTCAGCGAATCATAAACAGACTTCTTAGTTTCCTCATAGCCGTAATGCTCCACCCATACCTTCGTAGTAAGGAAAATTTCCTTTCTTGGAACACCCGACTTAGCAATAGCGTTTCCGACTTCTTCCTCGTTGAAATAGCTCTGCGCCGTATCTATCAGACGGTATCCGACTTTCAGTGCGTCGAGAACGCATCGTTCGCACTCGTCCTTTGTCACCTGATATACGCCATAGCCGAGAATCGGCATTTTTACGCCGTTACTTAAAGTTATATAGTCCATATTAATACCTCCTTGAATTTGTTAATTTTATTATACCCCATTTTATGAGAAAAGAGAAGTATCTCTTAGTTACATGGCGTTAACCTTTAGGTTTTCACTCGCCTGAATTGCTTTTCCGGAAAGACATAGCTTTCGATAGCTTTAAAGTGACTTTCATAACCTGCTAATTAGCAATGCAATCATTTGTTCCTACGCATACATACGTAAAATATACCTTGTTGGTTCAAATACAAAACATTGAATAACGCTCTTGTCAGATAAAAAAAGACCCTGAAGGATTTCTCCTTCAAGGTCAATTTTCTATTGGTTTTGCCTCAGGTTTTCCAAATTGGATTTACCCAAAAACAAAATTAATTTACTTATTACT
>CAMWVM010000267.1 GCA_947177715.1 uncultured Ruminococcus sp. | reverse complement strand
CGCCGTCACAGCTATCCGAAAGGATAGGTTGGAGGCTGGGGGTCATCTTGCCTGAGTTATATGTGCAAAAAGACAGTCGTTAAGCGACTGCCTTAATATTTAAAATAAAATTCAATTAGAAATTTTTTCTCCATACTTTAGGTGAGAATAAAATTATTATCGGTAAGCACTCAAGTCTTCCAAACAACATATCAACTGAAAGAACAGTTTTTGATAAATCAGAGAAAAAACTGAAGTTTTCTGTAGGTCCAACTCTGTTTATTCCCGGACCGATATTGTTAATACATGTAGTCACTGCTGAAAAGTTTGTTCCAAAGTCCGCATTATTAATTGAAACTAAAAGCAATGAAGCAAAAATCAATAATATATAAATAATCAGATAAGAATGCACTCCATGGACAGTTTCAATATCCATAGTTTTTTCACCAGCGGTTACTATATTTACCGACTTGGGATGAATTGCTTTCTTTATGGATTTAACGGCGCTTTTGAAAAGCACAATTACCCTTGATACCTTAAATCCTCCGCCTGTTGAACCACCGCATGCACCTATATACATAAGCGTAATTAGTATAGTTTGTGAAAAAGCAGGCCATAAGTTATAATCCGCTGTACCAAATCCAGTTGATGTAATAATTGATGATACCTGAAAAATTGCATATCTAAAGCATTTGCCTATTGACTTATACATTGGGAAAATATTAATTGAAATTAATACTGTTGCAACAGCAATAATAGCAAGGTATACTTTTATCTCTGAATTCTTCCAAACTTCTTTGAAACGCTTAACAAGAATAAAATAATACAGCGAAAAATTAATTCCAAATAAAATCATTCCCGCAGTTAAAACGCCCTCAATATAAGGAGAGTTATAATATGCTATTCCAGCATTTTTGATACTGAAACCTCCGGTACCTGCCGTACCCATCGCATGACAAACACTGTCAAACAAAGGCATTCCTCCGGCTAAAAGAAGAATAGTCAATACAACTGTAAGTACTCCGTATATAAGATACAAATATAAAGCTGTAGTTTTTCCCTTTGGCACAATTTTCCCGACCTGAGGTCCTGCACACTCCGCTCTCATAAGATAAAGTGCATCATTATTTGACGGCAGTATCGCTATGGCAAGCACCAAAACTCCCATTCCGCCAACCCAGTGTGTAAGGCTTCTCCAAAAAAGCATTCCTCTTGACAAACTTTCAATGTCAGTCAATATAGTCGAACCTGTGGTCGTAAAACCTGAAACGCTTTCAAAAATTGCGTCAACAAGGTGAGGAATCTCTCCGCTTATCCAAAACGGAAGTGCTCCAACAATCGGATAAATCACCCACATCAGAGCCACAATAACTAGTCCTTCTCTGGCATACAAGTGATTATTCTTAGGCTTGATTATTGATAACGGAGCAGATATAATCGCTACGCACAATGCAGTTACGAGAAATGTACGAGCAATATCATATTCCTTATAATACACGCTGACCAGTGCCGGCAGCAAAAATAACACAGCGCCAACCATCAATGTTTTTGACACATAATGCAATACAATAGATTTATTCATACCATGCTCCGATTAATCTAATATATCTTCAATTTCAGAAAATTTATGTTCCTTTGAAATAACTACTACAGAATCACCGATTTCAATAGTGTCATTACCATTAGGAATAATAACATTTCTTTTTCTGATAATTGCACAAATTAGAATATTCTTTTTTAGCTTGACGTCCTTAATAGGAATTCCGACTAAATCAGGTATGTTTGTTCCTACCCGAAACTCAATAGCTTCAACCTGATTTCCTACTAAATGATAGAGAGATTCAATGTTGCTTCCCGAAGTATTCTTAAGCGAACGCACATAGCTTAAAATACTGCTTGTTGTCAAATATTTCGGAGAGATAAGGCAATCTAACCCAAGCTCTGACGCTAAATCACTATAATTATCTCTGTTAATCTTGACAATAACCTTAGCCTTTGAAGAATTCTTTGCAAACATTGATATAAGTATGTTTTCCTCATCAATTCCCGTGAGAGCTACAAATGAATCAGCTTCAAGAATACCCTCTTCCATAAGAAGCTCCTGATCTGTACCATCGCCGTTAATAATTGACGCTTTCGGCAGCTTTTCAGCAAGCTCTTTACAGCGGTCAAGATTTTTTTCTATTATTTTAACTCTCATCCCTACATTAATAAGCAAATTCGCAAGATAATAGCAAACCCTTCCGCCGCCTATTATCATCACAGTTTTTACTTTATTTATATAAGTACCAATCTGAATGAAGAATTTCTCAAGATCGTTATGTGATGCCGCAATATTTATTCTATCACCGGGACGAAGTATAAAATCTCCGCTTGGAATGAAAATGTTAGAATTCCTCTGAACTGCACAAATAAGAAATTTAATTTTATTTCTTTTATAAATCTCAGCCAAACTCATTCCGCATATTGGTGACTTTTCAGAAAGCTTGTGCTCAACAAGCTCAACCTTTCCTTTTTCAAAGACCTCAACCTTTGCCGCAGCAGGAAAAATGAGTATTCTTGATATCTCCTCCGCTGCTATCCACTCAGGATTGATAACCATAGAAAGTCCCAAATCATCTCTGATTAAGTCCATTTGCTTGAAATATTCAGGATTTCTTACTCTTGAGATTGTTTTTTGTGCACCTAATCTTTTAGCTACCAAACAGCTGGATCTTATACACATCTCCGAGC
>CAMWVM010000266.1 GCA_947177715.1 uncultured Ruminococcus sp. | reverse complement strand
GAGTAGTGCTTATATTTCATCCCGGGTGAAGCAGCAACAGCGTCCTTTTGCAGCATATGTAAAACACCTTCATCAATGAAAACATTTTCGGTGATTTCTTTTAAATCCTCAACAGAAACAAATCCCGGACGGAGCAGACGTATACCGTTATTTTCAAAAGATATAACAGTAGATTCCACACCAACTGCAGAAAATCCTCCGTCAATAATGCACGGAATACGACCATTCATATCATCAAAAACATGTTTTGCAGTTGTTGGAGATGGGCTTCCGGATAAATTTGCAGAGGGTGCGGCAAGAGGGAAGCCACATTTATCAATAATTGACGTCGCAATTTTGTGAGATGGCATTCTTATTCCAACAGTGTCAAGTCCGCCGCTTGTAATCATAGGAATCTTATCAGTCTTTGGCATAATCATTGTGAGAGGACCTGGCCAGAATTTTTCAGCACATCTTATTGCAAGTTCTGGTATTTCTTTTACAAGTCCTTTTATCATTTCAAAATCAGATATATGCACTATAAGCGGATTATCTGATGGACGTCCTTTAGCTATAAAAATTCTTTTTACGGCTTCCTCATTAAAAGCATTAGCCGCAAGTCCGTAAACAGTTTCAGTAGGTATTCCCACAACCTCTCCGTTTTTAAGGAATTCAGCGGCTTTTAACAAGGATTGTTCGCTGTTATCTAAAACTTCAGTATGGTAATTCATCTTATCATGCTTCTTCCTGCTGAGCCAGCTTTGCAGCTTGGTCAGCTGTTGCTAAAGCGTCAATTACTTCGTCAAGGTTTCCGTTTAGAATATATTCAAGACGGTAGATTGTAAGACCGATTCTATGATCTGAAATTCGTCCCTCAGGATAGTTATAGGTACGAATTCGTTCTGACCTGTCACCGGTACCAACCTGTGAACGTCTTTCAGAGGCAATTTTGCTGTCATGCTCAGCCTGTTTCTGGTCAAGCAGTCTTGAACGTAGTACTTTTAGTGCTTTGTCCTTATTCTTATGCTGTGAACGTTCGTCCTGACATTCAACCACCATACCTGTTGGGATATGAGTAATTCTGATAGCAGAAGATGTTTTGTTAATATGCTGACCGCCTGCACCTGATGAACGGAAAACATCAATTTTAAGGTCTTTTTCTTCATTGAGGTCAAGCTCGACTTCATCAGCCTCGGGAAGCACAGCTACAGTAACGGTTGAAGTATGAACACGTCCTTGTGATTCTGTTTCAGGGACACGCTGAACTCTGTGAACTCCGCTTTCATATTTAAAACGTGAGTAGGCACCGCTGCCTTCAATAGAGAATGATATTTCTTTATATCCGCCAAGCTCGGTTTCATTTGCATTTAGAATATCAATATTCCAGCCTTTTGATGCAGCATAAAGTGTATACATTCTGTAAAGTGAATTGGCAAACAAAGCAGCTTCCTCACCGCCTGCTCCGCCTCTTATTTCAACTATTACGTTTTTCTCGTCGTTGGGGTCTTTAGGCAGGAGCAGAATTTTAAGCTCTTCGCCGAGGGTTTCCATGGACTTTTTGCTTTCTTCAAGCTGTTCCTGTACCATTTCTTTGAAATCCTTATCCAGTCCGCCGGCATTTAACAGTTCCAATGCTTCATCATTGGCGTCTTTCGCCTGTTTGTATTCTTTGTATTTCTCAGCAATAGGCTGAAGGCTGCTGTATTCTTTCATCAGTGCAGTATATTGTGCATGGTCGTTTACCACGTCGGGCTGCATAAGTCTTTCATTTATTTCGTTAAATTTATCTTCCAAAGCTTTAAGTTTTTCAAACATATGTTAATTCTCCTTGTGTTAATATAGTTTATCAGAAAAGGTTGCACAAAGCTATGATTCGGCTTCTTTTATAACTGTTTTAACGTTTTTTTCAGCTTTACTGCGGGGTATCATGAATTCACGTCCACAGCCGCTGCATCTCAGTTTAAAATCCATTCCTGAGCGAAGTACAAGCATTTTATTATCGCCACAGGGATGTTTCTTTTTCATTATGAGTACATCTCCTTTGGATATATCCAATTCAACCCATCCTTTCCTATGAATTAAGCATATACAATATAGTATATCATAAAAATGTTTAAAAGGCAACATTTACAGCGTTGTTTTTTGTAACGTGAGTATTTAAAGATTTCACAAGCCAGGTTGCTATTTTTATGAAATTGGTATATAATAAAAATGTAAAAACAGAGAGGAGAATTAAAAATGAAATCAAGTGAAATTACTCCCTATACACGAAATGCATATTACTATGAAACAGATAAGATGGGAATAGTTCATCATTCAAATTACATCAGATGGCTTGAAGAAGCAAGAATCCACATGCTTTCAGAGGCGGGATATCCATTTGATAAAATGGAGGAAGAAGGTGTGATGATTCCTGTTCTTTCTGCACAGTGTCAATATAAATATCCGGTGAGATTTGGAGATGTGTTTAAAATATATTCTACGGTAACTCAGTTTAACGGATGCAAAATGACTTTGGAATATAAAATTATAAATGTTACGGCTGGCGAAAAGCTGTCGGCTGTTTGCAAAACAGAGCATTGCCTTACAGATATGACCATGCGGCCTATTCGTACGCAAAAGAAGTATCCTGATATTTTTAAGGTTTTTAATGATGCTTTAGAAGATATACACTAAATTAATTAAAATAAGGGCTTGCCCGTTTTCAACGTGGCAAGGTCAGCTTCAGCTGACGTTTTT
>CAMWVM010000265.1 GCA_947177715.1 uncultured Ruminococcus sp. | reverse complement strand
CTCAGCACCGTCTGCTGTAATAGGAGCGTCATAAAGAACCTCAATGTTCTCTGTTGGGATTGGATCAATAGGTTCTGATGATGGTGTAATTAGTTCTATCTTGCAATTCTTATTAGCGTCCAATCCCCAGTCTTGGAACACAAAGTACGCTAAATCATCACCTATACCCATGTATTCAACAAAGTCTGCATATGAGAATGTGAATATACTTTCTTCACCTATACCCTTTGAGCATAGAGCATTTTTATACCAAATCCAATTTAAATCATCTTTACCCTTGCCCGATACTCCTAATACCTTATATTCTGATGATTTCGCTGAAGTATAAGTAATTCTAACTTTCGCTCCCGAAATACCTTTGCCAAGTGCTAAAGGTGTTATTTCTGTATTGTTGAGTTTACCGTTGAAAATTACTTGAGTTTTTTCAGATGTTATAGGTGTTAAAAGTTCGATTTTTAAGTTAGTACCTGTTTTTAATCTCCAATCATGAAAAACAATGTATTCTAAGTTATCACCAACACCTATATAATTTACTAAGTCTTTGTAGGTAAATGTAGCAACGACTTCTTTTCCTTTTCCTCTTGAATAAAGAGTACTATTTGCTTCTATTAAATTCTTACTATTCTTTAGTATTCCGGACATACCGACTGCCGCCCAGTTTTCGTATGTATCAGTTGTATATGTAAAACGTATTTTAGATCCTTTAATTGATTTTCCAAGCTCGTAAGGTAATAATTTTATGTTATAATCAACATTGTCATTAAAAACTTCTGTAACTGATTCTTTTACATAAGGAGTTACAAGTTCAATTTTAAAATTTGAATTTCTTTTTAAACCCCAATCCTGAAAAATATAACTCCGAATATTATTTTCTCCTACATCAGCCCAAGAAGCTAATTCATCGTAATACATTTCAACAACGGATTGTCTGCCAAAACCTTCTGAAACAAGCGCCGGTTCATTTTCTGATTGCAGCCATGTCCATTCGTCATCAGCTGCTCTGCCTGCAATACCTATGACACCTGCACCTTTTTCGGCATCAGACACATATGTAAACCGTAGTTTTGCTCCTTCTATTGATTTTCCCAACTCAAATACACCGAATTCAGCTCCAGTAAGCGGTGCATCATAAAGAACTCGGACGTTTTCATTTGATTTTACCGACTTATTCGGTATGATAGATTCCTCAGCACTTGCCAACAATGACAGACAACTTACCGCCATTGTTCCTGTTATCAAAAACGATAACAATTTTTTCAATTTCATTTGTATTCCTCCTGTTATTTGGTTTTTATAAACTTCGTTACCAGTTTATATATAATATCATAACATAAAGCAATACTAAATTCAAGCTATATTGTTTATATTTTCAAAACAATATTACACAAAATTACATATAATTTATTGTTAATATTGACATATAAAAACAAAAGATCAGGGACTATTACAGTCTCTAACCTCTGTTTATACCTTTTTTACAAAAATAAATACCAAAGAAATTATACATTAAAAAGGAATCTCATCGTTCGATTCCGTGTTTTCAAAATCATCGCCAACGCAGTCATTAATGCAGATATGCAGATGTATTTTGATATGCTTAAAAAAGTTTCTGAGCTTACCGGTATACCCCATGCTGATTTAATCAAGCTGCCTCAGAAAAGGATTGAAACACTTGTGGGGCAATACACAATGGAGATTGATATTACTCCCGATGAGGAGCTTAAGAACAGTTTACTTGATGTAATTAATGAATAATAACTTATTCCCCAGTGGGGACAAAGTTAAAGGAGGAAATCTTAATGAGTAAAATAATAGCTATTTGCAATCAAAAAGGCGGAGTTGAAAAACTACAACAACATTTAATTTAGGAGCTGCACTTGCTCTTAATCTTGGCAAAAAGGTATTGCTTATTGACCTTGATCCACAGGCAAACCTTTCGGAGTATCTTGGTTTTGAAACAGATGATAAGCCTACCATGACGCAGCTTATTGCCGAAGTTGCACAAAATGCCATAATCTCAGTTGATGTCGTTTCAAATTGTATCAGATATAACGATAGAAACAATCTTTACTATATTCCTGCGGATATAAACCTTGCCAATGCCGAAACGATGATGGCGACAGCCCTTGCAAGAGAAACGATTTTAAAGCGTATTCTTTCAGAAGAAGTCACAAGCCAGTTTGACTGTGTTTTAATTGATTGTCTGCCCTCTCTTGGAATACTTCTTATCAATGCTTTGACAGCGGCAAGCGGTATATTCCTGTACATACACAAAAATTTTCTATGGACGGTTACAGGCACTGAATTCGCTTTATTCACAGATACGCTCAACAATCAATCCTACGCTTAATCTGACAGGCGTTTTGCCTACTATGGTAGATAACACTACCGTCAGTCAAAACGCTCTCAGAACGCTTTCTGAGAAATATGATAAGGTGTTTGATACCGTAATACATAAATCCGTGGAAGCTGCTAAGTCATCCGAAAGCGGAAATGCACTTTGCAGGACGAAGAATAAGCTTGGTCAGGAATATATTGCTTTAGCAGATGAATTGATTGTTGGAAAGATTTAAATATGAGTTATTTTAAATAGTTTATCAGGAATAGAATTATCAAAACAAACAATTTGACAAATTTCAGCACCTGTGGTATATTAAGTTTGGGTACTGTACATAATACGGTAGGCGGTTTCTCCCGAAAGGGAGGTGATAACAATGGTTACATT
>CAMWVM010000264.1 GCA_947177715.1 uncultured Ruminococcus sp. | reverse complement strand
TTTCAAGGGGATCGCCCTCACGAATACGCATGGTTCTTCTGATTTCCTTAGGTATAACAACCCTTCCCAAATCATCAATACGTCTAACAATACCTGTTGCTTTCATATATAAACATTCCTTTCAAATCAAATTTTTCATTGAGAAATTACAAGTATTAAGTCGATTTTGTAACCATATTATTTGCAGATAAAAAATTTTTATTCTTGATTTAGAACAAAAAATATAGTAATAAAAGTCAATATGATTTTAATGTTAATTTGATTTTAATATAAGCTGTTTATATTGGAATTAAATGCAAAAAATAATGCCGAAATATATCCGGCATTATTTTTATGTAATTAAATGTTAAATTTATTTATCATTTTTCTTTTTTATTACAACTAAAGCCGAAGCAGTAATTGCAAGAGTGGATAAACTAAAAGCAATTCCTGTATTAGGACTGCGGTCTGAGTTTGTCTTGTTTGGATTTGTTGAAGCTAAGCTTGATGAGGTTGTTGCAGCCTGGCTTGAAGTATTAATGTTATCAATCTTACTGCTGCTGTCTTCATTGCTATCATTGATGCTGTCAATTTCTGAACTTGATTCAATGTCAGAATTGGATTCAGACATTGAACTTGAATCATTGTCGATGCTATTTTCTGATGAACTGTTTTCATCTTCTTTGTCATTGTAAGTTGCAAAATCGGGAAGCTCATCAAGTGTAGTAATAAGTTCGCTGTTGTATAAGTTGTTTAAATTTGTTTTGTTGTTATTGGTTATATGACTTGTGTGCCATACCATAAACCATGACCACATACAGCCGTCACTTTTCAAAGCTTCAACTGTCGGAAGATTTCCGCACTCGTGGAATGCTATAGGCATATCAGTGTTCATGTTGTTGAGTTTTGTCCATGCATTTTTGTGAGTAAGATTTGAGTTGTTGTAGGTGTCAGAACCAATAATGTCACAGTATTCATCACCAGGATACCAACCGTTTGTTACACTGTCAGCATATCCAAGAACCCAGATAAGATTGTCCAAACCATGTACATCAGTAAAATAGTCATACATCATCTGCCAAAGCTTGACGAAGTTGCTTGAACCGCCTTTGCCCCACCAGAACCATTGTCCGTCAAATTCGTGGAAAGGACGCCATAAAACAGGAACACCTGCGTCACGAAGCTCTTTAAGTGCCTCAGCTGCTTTATCCCAGTTTGCAATCATTGCGTTGTATTCAGAAGTACCTTTTGTAAGTAGCTTGCTGAAATTAGGACTGTCGTTTAGAGAGTCGTTATATGATCCTCCGTTTACACCGGTGTGCCAACAGATTGTAACAATTCCGCCTTTTTCCCACCAGTCCTTAGAACGTTTAACAACACCGTCGAAATCTCCGCCCATGAAGTCAAGACCTCTGATGGCAGGAAGTTTTCCTGTGTTATTTTCAATGTAATTCATTTCATAATCTACAGAACCCATCCATGTTGATTCCTGTTGACCTGCTAAAATAGTGTTTCCAAAGCTGTCGCATAGGTAGTCGTAAACTTTTGACGTTATTTCATTTGCGTCAGAATTGGATAAAGTGTATTTACTTTCATAAGCGGCATATGTATTGATGTCAGAAACGGATGTTCCAAGATATCCTGCAAAAGCAGCAGAAATCATCATAGCCGCAGAAAGCATTGCAACTCCTGCTTTTTTCATTTTTTATACAACCTTTCTTATTATGGAATTTGTTATTTACATAGTTATTATAACTTGATTTTTTCAATAAGTCAATACTTTTTTTTATTTACCTATTGACTCTGACGCTGCGTTATAGTTTATAATAAAATTACACGGGAGGAATGAACATGAAAACAGTAAAACAAGTGAGTAAACTAACAGGTATAAGTGTGCGCACACTTCACCATTATGATGCGATTGGACTTTTGAAACCTACAAAGGTTACAGAGGCAGGTTACAGGCTGTATGACGATATGGCACTTAAACGTCTGCAAAATATTTTATTGTTTCGTGAATTACAATTTCCTTTAAAAGAAATCAAATCGATTCTTGACAGTCCAGACTTTGACCCGTCAGAAGCAATCGAACAGCAGATAAAATTGCTGGAATTGCAGAAAAATCAAATCGAGAAGCTTATTTCTTTTGCCCGTGAAATTCAGCAAAAAGGAGTAAATAAAATGGATTTTAATGTTTTTGACAAAACCGAAATTGAACAGTATTTAGCAGAAGTCAGGATTAAATGGGGTTCTACTAAAGCATATGAAGAATATGAACAAAAAAATAGGGATAAAAGCGATAGTGAACTTGCTGAAACAGCAAGCCGGCTGATGTCTGTGTTCGTTGATATCGGTTCGCTTAAACACTTGTCACCTGCCGATGAAAAAGTTCAACAGAAAATCGGTGCATTACAGACGTTTATTACAAATCATTATTATAATTGCACTGATGATATGCTAAAGGGTTTAGGTCAAATGTATATCAATGATGAACGTTTTAAGCACAATATTGACAAAGCCGGAGGAGAAGGCACAGCTCAGTTTATAAGACAAGCAATTTTAGTTTATTGTTCATAACAAAAAAGATAAACAGGCGGGTAGATTTTGTGGAGCATTGCTTACAAATCTGACTGCATGGCTGTTTGGGGCATGGTTTGATTTGATTCTTGTGGGAGGAGCTCCTGACGAATAGGGAATTCCGATGTCCCTTTGAACCCTGCAAGCCCTTTAAAAAGGCTTGACCTAAAC
>CAMWVM010000263.1 GCA_947177715.1 uncultured Ruminococcus sp. | reverse complement strand
GGATAGGTTGGAGGCTGGGGGACATCTTGCCTAAGTTATATTTTGTGATTAAAAGAAGTGACAAATATTAATGTTTTGTAAATATTTTTAAAAATACTGTTCATAGTTGCACGTTTGCGTGCAAAAAAAGCCAAAATGGGACTATTAGTAGAGGGGCTTTTAAAAATCAGTAAAATCATAAATAAAAAGGCTCTGCATACATAAACCTGTATGCAGAACCTGTGTAAACTTCTGAATGCCCCCATTTTAGAGGAATTGGCGGCATCAGTCATTATTTTTATTTGTCAAAAACAGTGCATTTCTTTGAAGTTTCCTTAATTCCGTTTTTGCCGTTAATTAGGTTTTCACCCCAGTCAGCTGAAAGCTTTGAACCATCCCATTCATTGGCAATGTCAAGATATTCAACTCCGCCGCCGTTTCCTTTCCAGCTCCATCCAAGGTAGCCAATGTTGTTTTCTGTGCAGTATTCCATCAGGTATTCTTCGTCAACATCTCCATCGCTGTGAGTATATCCGAATTCACCGGAGCACACGCAAAGGCCTTGGTTTGTAACGTTTTCAAGTGCATATCTGATTTTATTGGCGTTGCCGCCTGCACTTCCATAGAAATGAATGGAGAACATTGTGTTTTCAAGAGGATCTGATTCAAAAACTTCCTTGCCGTGTTCAGCAATACTTTCCGCATACTGTCCCCAGCCGGCACTGTCAATCATTATAACATTTTTGATTCCTGCGTCACGAAGCTTTGGAATAGCTTTTTTATATTCGCCGTTCCACATGAATCCTTCCCATTTGCCAACCCATTCATTAGCAATATTGAGGATAACATATTCCTCTTGTCCAATGAGTGCGTCTTTCATTTCGATCCAGTAGTTTACTGCATTTTCAAGGTATGTAGGATCATCTTTTCCTGTTGCGTCATGAACTTCAAGAACGGTAATCATCTCAAGCTCTTTGCACTTTTCAATAAGGGATTTGATAGCGTCAATGCCGTCCTTTTCCCATTGATCTCCGTCAGCCAATACAAGTCTTACTGTGTTTGAACCAGTTTCGGCAATAGCTTTCAGTGCAACATCAGTATCATCTTTAAACCATGTATAAGCATGGTTCACACCACGCATTACAAATTCGTTGCCGTTGGAGTCATAAAGCTTTGTTCCATTAACATACAAGCTGTTTTCAGGTATTTCGGTTTTTCTTGTTGGTTCCGCAGAAGATGAAACGGTATCACTGCTGCTGTTGTCTTTTTCAGAGTTTCCGCACCCCGACATGGTTACAAGAATCATTATAGGAAGCAGAAAAGATAATATCTTTTTCATAAAATCGTCCTTTCAAAACAAAAAAGCAGTATCACTTCTTTGAAGTGATACTGCAAAAGTTCAATGATTAGAAATCACTCATTGAAGAATGTGATTTAACGTATTCAACAACATCGTCAACAGTTGTAAATGCCAAACCAACGCAAGTATCTGCACAGCCATAGTAAATAGCAATTCTTCCTGTGTCAGCGTCGCAAAGTGTAGCGCATGGGAATGTAACGTTCTGAACGTCACCGATGCACTCATAAGACTCACGAGGATTGATGAGGTATTCGCCGCATCTGTATTTAACCTTCCATGGCTCGTCAATGTCAAGAATGCAAGCTGAGAAGCTGTATACAAATCCGTTGCATGACTCAAGAACACCGTGATAGAATACAAGCCATCCTTCAGATGTTTCGATTGGAATAGGACCTGCACCGATCTTCTTTGATTCCCAAGGCTTGTAAGGTCCCATAACGTGACGATGCTCGCCCCAGTACTTCATGTCAGGTGACTGTGAAAGATACATATCACCGAAAGGTGTATGACCTGAGTCAGAAGGTCTTGAGAACATTACATACTTATCATTGATTTTTCTTGGGAAAAGCACACCGTTTCTGTTGAATGGGAGGTATGCGTTTTCACACTGATAGAATGTCTTAAAGTCGAATGTATAGCCAACGCCGATTGTAGGCTTCCAGTCGTAAGCGTTGCACCATGTGATCCAATATCTGTCTTCAATGAAGCAGCATCTTGGGTCATAGCCATAGCCCCATGTATTTACTTCTTCTGTAGATTTATCAGCCTGAACAAACTGAATTCTTTCAGGGTTGATGTTCCAGTTAACACCGTCGTCAGAGAATCCAGCATGAAGTGACATGTTTCTTTCCTTGTCGTCTACACGGAATACACCTGCAAACTTTCCTTCAAAAGTAACTACAGCACTGTTGAAAATTGAGTTTGATGTAGGGAGAAGATCTCTTGGGATAACTGGGTTAGCGTCACATCTCCAGATAACTTCCTTGCAATCAGCAGGCTTATCCTGCCATGGCATGTTTGGAATAGACTGACCGTTGATAATTTTTACGTTCATTTTAAATTCCGCCTTTCGTATGATATTATTCTAATTTAAAGAAATTACTCAAGAGCATAAAAGCTTCTTTAAGGAAACTTTCTTTACATATATTAAAACATAAAATTAACAAATTTGCAACCCCTATTTTCTAATTAAATGATAAAAAAACACGAGTTCATATATTTTTTACATTTGAGCTAAAAGGTTTTCGAATAATAATAGAAAACAGTTAGAATATTTGTTTAATTTGACCATGAGCATAGCTTTTGCCTTGACTTAGATAGAGTTTTGAAGTACAATTTATATAACTCAGGCAAGATGTCCGCCCGCCTCCAACCTATCCTTTCGGATAGGTG
>CAMWVM010000262.1 GCA_947177715.1 uncultured Ruminococcus sp. | reverse complement strand
ACGGGGCTATGCCCCTTATTGAACGTAAAAATCTGCGTATCTGTGCGTATGCAACCATTAGTTGCGTTAAGGTAAAGTAAAGTTTATTGCGCAACTAAATTGAAATCTGTTAAAATATCCTCGTGAAGAGTATCAATATTGAATGTGAAAGGAAAGATTTTAATGACTATTGAAGTAGCCAACAAATTGCTTGAATTAAGAAAGAAAAGCGGTATGAGCCAGGAAGAACTTGCTGATAAGCTCGGAATTTCTCGACAGTCGATTTCAAAATGGGAAAGAGCCGAATCATCCCCCGATACCGATAATCTTATTGCTCTGGCTAAAATTTATAACGTGTCACTTGATGAGATTCTGCTTGGAAAAGAATCTGCTCTTGATGAGGAATTCTCTAAGAATGAGCAGGAAGAGGATATTCCTGATATGGGAACAGAGTTCATTCACGTTGATGATGAGAATTCTACCGTGAGAATCGGTACAAAAGGAATATATGTAAATGAGCGCAGTAAAAATAATGAAGTTCGCATTGATGAAAACGGTATTTATGTTAATGGAGAACCTAAAAATCATGTGTTTACCCGAGGAAAGAACAAGAAAGGTAATAAGTTTCATGACTTGTCTGTTCTAAAAGCAATTCCATATCCTATCGTTGCAGCTATATTGTACATAGTTTTCGGATTTGCAGGAATCTGCGGCGGTTGGGATTGGGGATGGATTGTGTTCCTTACCATACCGCTTTATTATACTTTGATAGATTCAATAGAATATCATAATCCCGAACACTTCTTCTATCCTGTTTTTGCTTTAATAATTTTCTTCCTTTGGGGCAATGAATGTTGGTTCGGTATTGGATATCGGATTTCATGGGTAGTTTTTCTTACAATACCAATTTATTATTCAATTTGTGGTGCCATCAAAAACGAATCAAAGAAAAAGCAATTGGAATCAGATAATCTGTAAATTTTCCTGCGGCTATTGAAAAAAAGAAATGGTTGTGTTATAATAATGTCATGTTTAGGGCAATACCCCAAAATTTTTGCGGGCATTGCCTTATTTGAGATTAAGGCGGTTTTGGTATGAATGGATTAAAAAAGGTTGCAGCAATACATGATATTTCAGGTGTGGGAAGATGCTCTCTTACAGTTATTATCCCTGTGCTTTCAGCTATGGGAGTTCAGGTTTGCCCTGTACCAACTGCTGTGCTCTCTGCACATACAGGCTACGGTGAGTTTGTTATGCGTGATCTGACAGATTATATTACTCCTGCACTTAAGCATTATAAAAAGCTGGGAACTGAGTTCGACTGTATATACAGCGGCTTTCTTGCGTCAGAAGATCAGATTGACCATTGTCTTGACTTCTTTTCAAGCTATCCCAATGCGCTTAAAGTAGTGGATCCCGTTATGGGGGATGGCGGAAAAGCCTATGCAACCTATACTAAAGAAATGTGCTCAAGAATGAGTGAGCTTGTCGCCGTAGCGGATATTATAACCCCGAACTTAACCGAAGCAGCTATCTTGCTTAAAGAAGATTATCCAACCGCACCATTAAGAAATTCTGAAGCTAAATCATGGCTCGTAAGACTTGCGGAGCAAGGGGCAAAAATTGTGGTAATAACAAGCTGTCCATTAGCTGATGGCGGTATGTCAACAATCGGATATGATAAGGAAAATAGTAGCTTTTGGAAAATAAAGAACGACTATGTGCCTATTAGTTATTCGGGAAGCGGGGATATGTTTGCAAGCGTCCTTACCGGAAGCATACTGAATGGCGACAGTCTGCCTATAGCAATAAACAGAGCAACCTCTTTTACTGAGCTTGCCGTAAAAACTACCTATAGCTACGGTACTCCTTGGACGGATGGCATAATGCTTGAAGCCCAGCTTCCATGGCTTACAAGCTATCAGGAATTGTCTGACTTTACGGATTTGTAATCCATTTTAAGAAAGGAAATCAAAGTGCAAAAATTAAATATAGTCCTTGTGGAACCTCAAATTCCGCAGAATACAGGCAATATATCCAGAACTTGTGCCGTGACAGGAATAGCGCTCCATCTTGTGAAACCTTATGGCTTTGTAATATCCAATAAGCACCTGAAACGAGCAGGTTTGGATTATTGGGATAAACTTGATATTTATGAATATGATAATCTTGATAGCTTTTTTGAGAAGAATGAGGGAAAATTTTATTTTTTCACTACTAAAGGCAGAAAAACACATAGCGAGGAAAGCTACCCTGAAAACGAAAATGTCTATCTTATCTTCGGAAGAGAGGATAAGGGATTGCCTGAAAAATTGCTCTATGAGAATCCCGATAATTGCGTGAGAATACCTATGAGAAATGACCTTAGAAGCCTTAACTTATCCAATTCCGTTGCAATAGCCTGTTATGAGGTGTTAAGACAGTGGGATTACCCCGATTTAGGTCGGGAAGGAAAGCTTACACAATATACTTGGTAATAAAAACAGAAAGGAAGAAAATTTATGGCAAAAATTAAATTTATGACCGATTCTGCAAGCGATATTACAGCGGAGTATGAAAAAGAGTATGATATTATGGTCGTGCCCTTTAAAGTCGCAATGGGAGATAAAAGCTATGTCAGCCGTGTGGACTTCGATAACGAGAAGTTCTATGAAATGATTGACAGCTTTGACGGAATCCCTGCAACTTCTCAAATCACAGTATTTGAGTATAAGGAGATTTTTGAAAACCTTTTTAATGAGGGGTATACAGA
>CAMWVM010000261.1 GCA_947177715.1 uncultured Ruminococcus sp. | reverse complement strand
GTATATATTCTTTCCGATAAAGAAAGATTTACTGTTGTCGGCAAAATGGGCGGGGTATATGAAATGAAGTTTAATTGTAAAAATTCGGAGTGCAGGTACTATTGGTAAAAAACCGTTCATTTTAAATGAGCGGTTTTTTGTATATAAGTAAAACTTACTTGTTAAATAGAAATAAAAATTATGTACATCCTGCAGACATAAAATATCATTATTTATAAAATAATATGTTAATATTATCTTTTTTTAGCACAAAATTTAGCACCTTGTGTAAAACCTATTGCAATTATGGCGTTTAAAGTATATAATTGATTTAATAATTATTGTATTGGAGGTGTACTTATTATGGATAGAATTATAGATAAAATAATCGAAAAAATGAAAATCAGCAATTCGCTTACCGATGATGAGGAAATCGTGCGTTACGGTCTTGAAATAATGATAACAAAAATGATTTTTGCTGTATCAATAGCCGTTGTCGGACTTTTGATGAAAAGCTTTTTTGAGGGCGTTGTTTTTACCGCTGCGTATTCTTTGATACGGCAGTATGGCGGCGGAAGTCACGCAAAAACAAGGATAATGTGCTATATACGTTCAATGCTGACTTTTGTTGCGGCGCTTGTCATAATTAAAGCAGTCGTATATATGCCTGTTTTCGCTGTTCCGCTTTCTGTTATTTCGGTCATTTCAGTCGTTTATATATTTTTCGCAGCGCCTATTGACAGCGAAAATAAACGCCTTGACAATGATGAAATAAGAGTTTTCGGACGAAAAGCAAGAATTATGGCGGCTTTAATGCTTTTAATTTCGGTTGCACTGTTACTGCTGAAATTTAATGCCTTTGCATTTTCGGTAATGACAGGAATATTTATATCAACTTTCTTAATGGTCGTGGGGCAGATTGAAAATTACAGAAGCGGAGAAAATGTATGAGTATTGAAACATTCGGTAAGTATGTTTCATATCTTCGTACAAGCAGGGATTTATGTTTGCACAGTTTTTCCTAAATCTACAGATTTATAAAATGGAGGTTATTATTATGCCAAGAGATGAATTTACAGAACCAATAAAAAGAAAATTAGCGGATCGTGTTGGGTACAGGTGTAGCAATCCGAATTGTAGGAAGTTTACAAAAGGGGCATCAGGAGAAACAGGTGAAAAAGTAAATAATATAGGTGTTGCTGCACATATTTCTGCTGCTTCTTCAGGGGGACCACGATATGATCCTAGAATGAAAGAAACTGAGAGAAAAGGTTTTGATAATGGAATTTGGTTATGTCAATCATGTGCAAAATTAATTGACAATGACGTTACTAAGTATACGGTAGAGTTGCTAATAGAATGGAAAAAGAAAGCTGAAAAACTTGCTGCTAATGAATTAGAAGTAAATACACATAAGACCATTCCTTATAATTTTTATATATGTAATAAATGTGGTAATATTACCTTTGAAGAAACGATCCGATGTAGTCGTTGTAATTGTAATGAAACAACTATACTAAGCATAGATGGCTTATATAAAGAAACGTTATCAATGTTTGATAAGCCCAAACATAACGAAGAGGCTATAGATTATATATTGGAAATTTTTAATAAATATTTTCCAAACGATTATAGAACATATCATTTGAATTTTTCTAAAATTACATCTTCAGAAACATTATATGATTGTTATTCACATAATGATTCTGAAGCAGTAGATTTAATTAACAAAACAATTAATGCTGCTCCAGATAATAAAGATAATAAAAATATTAAGTCTGAATTTATAAAAACCTATGAAATGCTTAATGACTTGTCGGCAAAAAATAAAATGAAAGTAAATCTTAGGTGGTTGGAGGCTATTAAATCTGCTAGGGAAGGTCTAACAGGTAAAATTAATAAATTATACGAAAGGTACTTTACAACATTTAGTGATACCAATAATTATTGGAATAAATATTATAAATACTTACTTATAACAGATGACACAAATAAGAATGCAATTAATCAGTCATATTCTTTTGTAAAACAACATCAGAATATTTTAAATCAAAAAAAAGACAAACTTCAAAAATATAAAAATAATTTAACAGATGCGTATAAAGAAATTGAGCACAAGTATCTTGATCCAGCTAATAAAATTGAATTTTTCCATCAATGTTTGCTATGGTTTTTTATGATAATAGCCATTATATTTTCATTTTTATTTGCAGACAATTCATGGGATATGGCATTTTTATTCCTAATATTAACGATAATATTTAAGGGAATTTTAAAATTTACCCAGTGGGTATTAGAGGAAATTTTTTTTAGAAAAAAGAAAAACTTAGATAATTATTTTCATCTAAATAAATATGATATATTTATTCTTGAAAAATACTATAATGAATATCAAAATAATATTAGTAAATTACAAACGTATGTCAAAGAAAATGAAAAAATTTATCGTGAAAATTTAAGGATAAAAAACGAATTTCAAAAAAGGGTTGTAATGGAATACGTGAATAGTTTTGATAATGATGAACTTATTGAGTTAATTAGACTGAACACACACACTTGCACTTTTGATGAGTTCTTACAATATGAAAAAAAGTACAACAATTTTATAAAAAAATCAGATGAATTGTTTAATCATAACGGTGTTCTATTTCTAGAACTAAAAAACATCGCTGTAGAGTTTAAGTACAGACAGATAGAACCTAACTTTTCTCCATTTATTGATTTAGATGACTATGCCAAATTAAGCAGAATTCCAGGAAAACCTTTTAATGAGGCAAATGAGCAATGAAGTTTAATGAGAAAATAAAAAAAGATATACATCG
>CAMWVM010000260.1 GCA_947177715.1 uncultured Ruminococcus sp. | reverse complement strand
GCTTTAGCACCGCACATTTTATGACCCACTTGTGTATGAATGGCATAAGCAAAATCTATAACTGTTGCACCTCTTGGAAGTGTAATCATATCTCCCTTTGGGGTAAAAGCAAATACATCATCAGGTGCAAGATCGTTTTTTATGGCACGGACAATTTCCTCAACATCATTTGATTCCTGCTGTGATTCAATAATCTGCCTTATCCAAGCAAGTCTGTTATCATCCTTAGTACTGCCCCTTACGCCCTCTTTATACTTCCAGTGCGCTGCGATACCATATTCAGCGGTTCTATGCATCTCCCATGTTCTGATTTGAACTTCAAATGGAATTCCCTGTCTTCCGATAACTGTAGTATGCAAGGACTGATACATATTAGATTTTGGCGTAGAGATATAGTCTTTAAAACGGTTTGGGATAGGTTTAAACATATCATGAATTATTCCCAAGACATTATAGCATTCGGTAACAGTGTTAACAATAACTCTTACAGCATATCTGTCATAAATCTGATCAATTTCCTTGCCATCCCGATAAACTTTCTTGTAAATTCCATAATTGCTCTTTACACGTCCATCAATCTGAGGTACAGGATCAAAGTCTTTTGAGAGTCTATCATGAATAATTTGCTTTATAGCCTCAACAAGTTCTTCTCTTGCTTCTTTTCTCATAGCCATTTGCTTTTCAATTTCTTCATAAGCATAAGGATCAAGATATTGAAATGCAAGATCTTCAAACTCATCTTTTATTGAACTTATTCCCAATCTATGTGCAATGGGAGCATATATATTCATTGTTTCATGAGCAATAGTACGCCTTTTTTCTTCCTTGCAAAAATTTAGAGTTCTCATATTATGAAGTCTGTCTGCAAGTTTTATAATTATAACACGAATATCCTCGCTCATAGCAAGAAGTATTTTTCTTATATTCTCAGCCTTCTGCTCGTCTTTGGTAAAAGTTTCAACCTTTTTTAGCTTTGTCACCCCGTTTACAAGCATAGCAACATCTGTGCCAAATTTTTTTTGAAGCTGTTCAAGGGTACATTCAGTATCCTCCACAACATCATGCAATAGCGCAGAACAAATTGTGTCCGTATCCATTCCAAGTTCAAGAAGAATATATGCCACAGCCAGAGGATGAGTTATATATGGTTCACCTGATTCACGTTTTTGATCATGATGATATTTTTCAGCCATTTCATAAGCAGAAACAATTTTTGATAAGTCGTACTGCTTTTCACCGTCGAGAATTTTTTGTATAAGAGTATCTATTGTACAATTAACCTGAGGAGCAATACGTTCATTACGGTCTGACAAATCAGTTACCTCCCTTAGAAATTTTAGAACGAAGTTCAGCCAACACTTTTGAATTGTTTAAATCAACTTTTTTAGTTACAGGCATAATTATAATTTTCTGAGTAGACGGAGAAAACTTTACAAGTCCTAAGTCAACAAATGCATCAATGCAAAACTTCAATTTGCAATAATTCATATTTGGACCTATCATTTTCATGTATAACCTATCAAGAGATACTTCGCCTGTTAGTTTTATATATTTATATATATTAATAAGTTCTTCTCTTGATGGATTTATTTTTTGCAGAAAAGCCATTGGCAGGATTTCTCCACGCATATATCTTTCATAACAGTCTTTTGCAGCAAAATACTTATCCTGATTAATTCCTCTTATCCGATAATCAATCGCTTTAATTGAAAGAGTTTCTGCTCCTGCAAATACATTAATACTTATGTTCACCATTAAATCTATCAGATCACCGCAAGCAAAAGGCAGGCTTTGGGGACTTTGAGAAAAGATAAGAATTTGAGTTTTTATTCTTCCATATGTAACATCAAGTTTTGTATGTTTACCTTGAGAAAGACCAGTTATTTTATCAACACGAACGCCAGCCATCGCAAAAACAGGCTCTGGATTTCCTGCACCAAAGGGTTCCATAACAGATAACTTTTTGATATTATCAATAGTTAAGTCCTCAGGCAATAATATTTTATCAGCTGTCAATTCCGCAGCAGGCATTTGATCAAAGCTATTTGCATATTCCAGCACTTTATTTGTAAAACAGGTAATGTTGCCTTCGTTTATTGTAAGACCTCCTGCACATTCATGCCCACCAAATTGTTCAAGATAATCTTGTGCATAAGAGAAGCATTTAAATATGTTAAAGCCCTTAATACTCCTTGCGGAACCTCTGCCTATTCCATTATCATCAATGGAGATAAGAATATTAGGTTTTCCGTAATAATCCAGTAATTTAGAAGATACTATACCAATAACTCCATGATGCCAGCCTCTTCCTGCTAATATAAGAACTCGCTGATTTAATATGTGGGGATTTTCATCAATGTATTTAAATATCTCTGCCATAATATCAGTTTCGGTTTCTTTTCGCTGATTATTCAGCGTAATTAACGTATCTACATAATTTGCTGCATCTTCTTCATCTTCAGATAAGATAGCTTTTACCGCTGTCAAAGGTGAACCGAAACGTCCCGCAGCATTAATTCTTGGAGCAATTTGAAAAGCTACAGAAACAGAATTGAGTCTTTCCCTATTGACCTTCGCCTTTTCCATGAGATATCCCAAGCCGGGGTTCTCAGTATTTTGCATATACATTAGTCCACTGCGTACTATTGTCCTGTTCTCGCCTTTAAGCGGAACAATATCTCCTATTGTACCAATAGCACAAATGTCTGCATACTGTTCAAGCACCATATCATAATTTCCGTCGTCCAAAGCTGCACACAGTTTAAAAGCAACTCCCGCACCGGATAGGTCTTTAAACGATGACGGACAATCCTGTCT
>CAMWVM010000259.1 GCA_947177715.1 uncultured Ruminococcus sp. | reverse complement strand
GCTGACGTTTTTAGTGGGAGATTCTACTCCTACTAAAAACATAATGGCTCCCGCCCAGTCGTTTGTTGAATGACGGGGCGATGCCCTTTATTGAATTAAGCAAAAATTCATTTGTAAATAAGAATTATGTGCTATAATAAACATACTGATAAAATGGGAGGAAATCTAAAATGACTATTATAAACATCTTCTTTGCAATGGAAGTAATACTTTTATCATGTTTTTTAGTATCTCTTCCTCGTATTTGCATCGGAAACATTGCAGGAATTTTTATAACTGCCCTGCTCTTTCTCATAACCGGATATCATAATAAGATAGGCAATTTTATCTATGAATTGCGGCAGAGTTTTCCCGGAAAAATTTCAGTAATTACATTATCCTCATTATTAATGTGTATAGTTATATATTTATCCGTTCTTACAATTCTTATGATAAAAGCACAGAGAAATTATCCTAAATCACCTTGTACAGCTATTGTTCTCGGATGCCGTGTAAAAAACGGACTGCCCACGAGAATGCTCCGCAGACGATTGGATTCGGCATTTGAATATTTAGAGAAAAATCCTGATAGCTTCTGTATTTTATCCGGCGGCAAAGGTGAGGACGAGATTATTTCCGAAGCTGAAGCAATGTACAGATATTTATTGAACAAAGGCATAACCTCGGACAAACTCATTAAGGAAGACAAATCAACTTCCACAAAAGAAAACTTAGAATTTTCAATGGATATTATAAATAAAATCGGCATAGCATCACAGGTTGTAATAGTTACCGACGGTTTTCATCAATTCAGAGCAAATTTAATTGCCAAAGAACAAGACATCAAGGCTTTTGCCGTTTCAGCACACACTGAACCAAGATATATTTTCATTTACTGGGTTCGTGAATGGATTGCGATTACTGTTTTATTAATTAAAAAGCTGCTTAAGGATTCTTGATAATTAGGTGTTGTAATATAAGCTGACTTATGCTATAATAAAGAACATATTGACGAAAAAAGATGTATTATCATGAAAGGAATGTTTACAACAGATGAGCGCAAGCGCAGCAACAGAAAACAAAATGGGCATTCAGCCTATTAATAAGCTTCTGCTGTCAATGTCACTGCCGATTATGATTTCAATGATTATTCAGGCTTTGTATAATATAGTTGACAGCATTTTTGTATCAAAAATAAGTGAGAACGCATTCACCGCCGTATCTCTCGCATTTCCCGTGCAAAACCTTATGATTGCCTTAGGTGCAGGCACAGGCGTCGGAATCAATGCACTGCTTTCAAAATCATTGGGGGAAAAGAATTTTGAGCGTGCAAACAAAGCTGCCCGCAACGGAATTTTTCTCACTTTTATTAATTTTATTATTTTTATTATATTCGGTTTATTTTTTACTGAAATGTTTTTTAAAGCACAGTCAAATAATCAGGAAATCATAGACTACGGCGTACAGTATATGAAAATTATCACACTTTTAAGTATTGGCGTATTGGGTCAGATTACCTGTGAACGACTTCTCCAATCTACCGGAAAAACAATATACTCTATGTTCACTCAAGGCTTGGGAGCTATTGTAAACATAATATTAGATCCTATTCTTATTTTCGGTATCGGTCCATTTCCAAAAATGGGTGTTGCAGGCGCAGCAGCCGCAACTGTAACAGGACAAATAATCGCCTTGCTTTTAGGTATATATTTTAATGTAACCAAAAACAAGGAAATCAACATTAACATGATTGGCTTCCGACCTGACTTTAAAATAATTAAAAGAATTTATGCTGTTGGTATTCCCTCAATTATAATGCAGTCCATAACCTCTGTTATGACCTTTGAAATGAATAAAGTTCTAAGCAATTATTCTGATACTGCACAGGCAGTTCTTGGAGCATACTTTAAACTGCAAAGCTTTATCTTCATGCCCGTATTCGGTCTGAACAATGGACTTATTCCTATTCTTTCTTACAATTATGGTGCACGCAAAAAGAAGAGAATGACATCAACAATAAAGTACGGCATCATTTATGCCTGCATAATTATGTTAATTGGAATCACTGTAATGCAGTTTATTCCTGACGTTTTGCTGAAAATGTTTAAAGCATCAGACACTATGCTTGATATGGGATCAACGGCTATGAGAATCATAAGCCTAAGCTTTATTTTTGCAGGCTTCGGAATTATAGTCAGCTCGTCTTTGCAGGCATTAGGGCACGGAGTTTTCTCCATGTTTATATCCATTGCAAGACAGCTTGTTGTACTTCTCCCTGCGGCCCTTATCATTGCAAAGACAACGAATTATTCAAATGTCGATTATGTGTGGTGGGCATTCCCCATTGCCGAAATTGCGTCTTTCCTATGCTCCGTTATATTTTTAAAAATAATATACAAAAAAGTGATTTCTGTCATTGAATAAAATAAAAAGGGTGAGCTCAAACGAGTTCACCCTAAAATATTATCGGTCACAAATTTAACTAACAACAAACATTATGCTTAACTCTATCCTCAACCTCTGCTCTTTTTGCATTGTTGAATCTGTCAACAGTACCAACGAGATAACCTGTGATTCTGCGGATTCTCTGGAATGGAACGTCAGCAAAACGATACTGAATATCTACATAGTCACCGTCCACAGCAATATCCATTCCCTCGATTGTCTTGTTTGGATAAAGCTCCTGTGCTCTTGTAATATATGCTTCAATTTCAGCCTTTGAAAGCTCACCGTTTGTTACTTTTACATCTACCATAATTTAAGACCTCTTTCTTAATTAATATATATTTCGTATTTTTTGCATTTCATAATACAACTTGTACTGCGATTTTTATTATACCACTATATAT
>CAMWVM010000258.1 GCA_947177715.1 uncultured Ruminococcus sp. | reverse complement strand
ACCCTATCCTGAATTGCTTCCAGCTTATCCATTGAAGATCTGTTTATATATTTAGTTGCAAGCTTGCATATAAGTTTTAACTTACCGTAAAAGTGCATAGGGGTTTTAGCCCATTTGTGAAAGACTAAAGATCTTGCAAAAAGTGTTTTAAAAACATGTATTTTTTGCCCCAATTTGCTGTTCGATGTGTGATCGTGCACAAATATATCAATAAAAATACCTTGGTGCATGTTTTTAAATTGCTGTGAGTAGCGTGTAACAAACAATGTACCATTAAGCCTTATTTTTGTAAAAACGCTGTGATATTCAGAATCGGTTTTGCTTGATTGAAAAAACATTTCATCGCATAGCTCGTCATTTATAACTGATATAAATTTTTCATAGTCTTCTCTCAGCATCATAACATCCATGTCATCATCCCAAGGAATCATCCCACCATGACGTATCGCTCCCAAAAGAGTTCCTCCGCCTAAAAAATATTTGATGTTATGTTTTTTGCAAATTCTGTCAAATTCAATTAAGCAATTAAATAACAACTGATGTAAAAGACGTAAATTGTCATTGTAAGTGTTGTCAAAATAAAAGTATTCGTCAGGTCTTTCCCGAGAAAAGTCCAGCATGTATTTTCCGTCGTCATAAGAAATCATCGGCGAATAGCCTGTATCCTGTAGGATTTTAGCTTTAATATCTGTGCATTCACCGTGACCTGCATAATAAATTTCATTAGGAATGTTTTTGGATATCATATATATTTGTGCAGCCAGAAAATCCAAAATATTTGTACAGTTGTTTTGCGAAGCCTCATTATCATTAAGTCCTGCACCATAAACTTGACCGCAGTATAATACGGTGACTTTTTCAGACAAGAATTCTGAAATTAATGTCGTAAATTCAGGCTTGTCAGTAACAAACAAAATATTATTTTCTATATGTCTTATTTGATCTAACTGTTCCTGATTTAACGGACAGAAGCTAAGATCCCAGCATAATACCAAATCCATGAAATTACAAGAAGAGTTTAAAGCAACCGAAAAGCCGTTATATTTATCTGAAGTATCAGCAAAAATTTGCTGCATAACGTCATAAGCTTCACAATTCCTGTCAGCAAACCAGCATAAGTTTTTTTGTGAAAAGGAAGAGTAATCTATGCCCTTTATATTTAAACAACGTTTTATCCAGTCATTTCTATAATCCTGTTGAACGTCTGCATTAAGCATCAAAACACCTCAGATAACATTTTTGCATTTTTATAATATTTTTTAATTGTATTAATCTTGGTTATAACTAACGACTGATGCCCTTGTTGAAAGCACTAATTATTCATTAGTATACCACATTTTTGACTAAATGTAAAGAAAAAAACCAAAAAACTTATGAAAACGCATTGCGTGTGCTACAATAAAACAAAAAATGTAATATAATGAAAATTTATAGGGTAATTTATCGTAATGCACAAAAAGCCTTGCTTTTTAAAAATGATGGTGGTATAATATATATAAATTATAGCGAGGATTATAAAATGAATTGTGATAAATTAAAAAGAATTTGCGTCGTTGTCGGTCATTACGGCAGTGGAAAAACAAATTTTGCCGTAGATTTAGCAGTGAAGTCTGCAGCATCAGGCGCAAAGACCAATATAGTCGATCTTGATATAGTTAATCCGTATTTTCGTACAGCGGATTTTAAAAATATGTTTGAACAAAAAGGGATTTCCATGACATCTTCGGTTTATGCCGTTAGTAATTTGGATATCCCTGCAATTACGTTTGACCTTAATTCTGTAGTTTCTGAGAATCAGAATGTCATAGTCGACGTGGGCGGCGATGATGCAGGTGCAGTGGCTTTGGGACAGTATAAAAGCGTGTTTGAAAAGTATAAGGATGAAACAGAAGTACTGTTTGTCATTAATATGTATAGAGCTATGACAGAACATCCTCAGCAGGCATTGGAAGTGCTGAGGGAGATTGAAGCAATAAGCAGGCTTAAAGCCACAGCCATTGTCAATAATTCTAATTTGGGAATAGAAACCGATGCCGGAACAGTCTTGAATTCCCTTGAATATGCAAAAGAAACCGCAGAACTTTGTGGACTTGAATTAAAATATACTACTTATCCTGAATGGGTCAATCCTGAAAGCTTTCCGACGGATATGAATTTTATGCCTGTCAAACGTTATGTAAAGGCTTCGTGGGAGGAAGATTTCAGGTGATTTTAAGGAGTGATAAAATGTCAGATGTTAAACAAAAAATGACTGTAAATATACAAAGATGTAAAGGCTGTGCCTTGTGTACAGCAGTTTGTCCTAAAAAAATAGTAGAAATACAAAAAGAAAAAAGAAATGATAAAGGGTACTTTTATGCACGCTGTGTTGATCAAGATAAATGTATAAGCTGTGCAATGTGTGCAATGATGTGCCCTGATTGTGCGATTAAAATAGAAAAGTAGGCTTTTTGGAAAGGATCTGATTTTGTTGGAAAAACGTCTTATGAAAGGCAATGAAGCCCTTGCAGAAACAGCTGTTAGAGTGGGCTGTAAGTGCTTTTTCGGATATCCTATAACTCCTCAAACGGAGATTTCTGCCTATCTTGCTAAAAATATGCCTAAAAGAGGCGGTGTGTTTCTCCAGTCTGAGAGTGAGGTCGCTGCAATAAATATGGTTCTCGGCGCAGCTTGTACAGGAACTCGTGTGATGACTTCCTCATCGTCGCCCGGAATTTCTCTCATGAGTGAGGGAGTTTCATACATAGCAGGCTCTGATGTGCCTTGTGTTATCGTGAACGTCCAAAGAGGCGGCCCGGGTCTTGGAGGAATCCAGCCCTCACAGTCTGATTA
>CAMWVM010000257.1 GCA_947177715.1 uncultured Ruminococcus sp. | reverse complement strand
TTTTTTTTATTTATTCGGCGACCACCGAGATCTTATCTCGACTTGTCGTGGGGAGCGTCAGTTGTGTATAAGAGTCAGGTGGTCTTATAGGAGCATCAGCAGACAATTCAATAGATGCGCCCATAGTAAAAGCTCCTGCCGCCATTATGACTTTACTGTCATATCCAGGCATATCCCAAGCTTCGGGAGTTACATATGAATCCACAGGTGATCCCTTTTGTATTCCCTGACAAAAAGCCGTAAGATTTTCTTCATTTTCAAGCAGTATTGACGCAATTATATCCGTACGCTTTTCACTGCTTTCAGGCAATGTTTTATAACCAAGTTTTTCAAAGAATCTGCATGCAAAAACCGAAGTTTTCAAAGAACATGCAACTGTTTGCGGCGCCATGAAAAAACCCAAAAGCATTTCCCTGTTCTGATTAAGTGAACACCCGACTTCTTTGCCCATTCCCACACATGTAAGACGATCTGCACACTTTTCAACCAAATCTGCTCTTCCGCATATATATCCACCTGTTGAAGCAATTCCACCACCAGGATTCTTAATCAAAGAACCGATAATTAAATCTGCGCCAACCGATAACGGTTCGCTTGCCTCCACAAACTCTCCATAACAATTATCCACCATCACTATAATATCAGGATTTGCGGCTCTTACTGTTTTTATCATTTTTTCTATCGTTTCAATACAAAGCGATGGTCTGAGTGAATAACCTCTTGAACGCTGAATATATCCGACTTTTGCATTTTTTGCAAGCTCAGCAAGCTTATCATAATCAGGATATTTTTCATCAATCAAATCAGCCTGAATATATTTTACGCCAAAATCCTTTAATGAACCTTTTCCCTCTTCACCTCTTATTCCAATTACTTCTTCCAAGGTGTCATATGGCTTACCAGTCATAGCAAGCATAGTATCGCCCATTCTCAACACGCCAAATAATGCGGTTGACAAAGCATGGGTACCATTGACGAATGTATGTCTTACGATTGCATCTTCGCCGCCAAATGCTTGTGCAAACACTTTATCTATAGTATCTCTTCCCAAATCACCATATCCATAACCGGTTGTACCCTTAAGGCAGCTTTCGGAAACTCTATTATCTATAAATGCTTTAAGAACTTTTTGACCGTTATATTCAGCCACACGCTCAATTTCATCAAACATTTCCGAGCATTCTGCTTCCGCTTCCTTTGCATGAGCAAGAATTTTTTCATCTATATTAAAAATATTTTCTGTCATTAGTTTATCCTTTCCAAAACTACATCTGTTCCAATTTCTTTAAATCCTATTTCTTCATAATAGCTGACTCTGTTCGGTCTTGCCATTAATCTGACATCAAAACCGTCTTTTGTAAGTTTTTCACCAATCCAATATAACAAATTTCTTGCATGGTGCTTTCCACGCTCTTCAGGCACTGTACCAACATTTCCAATTAAAACTGTGCCATCAATGATATATTGAATTGTTGCTGTTGTACATTTATCAAGCAAGAAAGACTGCGACATTCCTCTTCTAACCCTATGAGATGTATCGGCAAGCCAAAGATTATGTTCGTCAGAAAGAATTGCAGGAAAACATTTTTTCAATATTTCAAACACATCGCTCAATTTGGGAAGCTCCTCAACGGATAAATCGGGCAATATATTTTTTGTCATAAATCTGAATTCTGTTCTCACTTCTGACGAGTATACACTTTGTGTTCTTTCTGTAATATAATCAGAATAACATTCTTCTAACTCAACAGACATTGGTTTATTTAACAAAATAAAATCAGAAATTTCATCAAGAACGCTGTTTGAGAAGGTTTTATCCATAACAGTTGAAATCATCATTGATGAATAGAAACACGAAACAAGCCCGACAAACTCATTATCAGACTTGATTGTGTAAAAGCGACAAAAATCATATTCATTCCCATATGCAAGAAAATGAGATTTTATTCGCCTTGTATAGTGATTCTGTTTCAATTTTGAAATCAGATTTTTGTCTATATTTTTAATTTCTGATATCATTTATAAAAAATCCTGTCTAATAAATTTTTAGTTAATTTATAAGTGTTTTCAAAGTCACTTTTATCTATTACGCATGACGGAGAGTGGAGATATCTGCATGGAACGGATATTGCACAGGTTTTAACTCCGCCTCTGGAAATATGAATAGCTCCTGCGTCGTTTCCTCCTGCAATCATTGTTTTGGTTTGACATGGGATTCCAATTGTTTGAGCAGTTTCAAAACATAAATTATACAATTCTTTATTATAGATTGTATGCCTGTCCATAAAAGATACTACAGGTCCGTCACCGAGTTTACAAACCTTTTTATCATTGTGAGCAGATGGTACATCAGCAGCAGTTGTGGCTTCCAAAACTATTGCATAATCAGGATTAACTGTATATGTGGCAGTTGTTGCACCACGCAGCCCTATTTCCTCCTGAACAACAAAAGTAAAAAACATATCAAAATCAAGCTCTTGCTCGATTAGTTTAAGCATGATCGCACATCCTGCCCTATCGTCAATAGCTTTGCCTTTAATTTTATTTTCGCCGAACTCAATAAAATCCGATAGAAAACAAACACAGTCACCGAGCTTTACTAATTCTTCTGCCTGCTCTTTAGAGGTACATCCAATATCGATATTCATTTCGTCAAATTTTACAGCGGACTTTCTTTCATCAGCACTGAGATTATGCACAGCTTTTGAGCCAATAACTCCTACAATTTGATTATTGCCTACTGTTACTCTTCGACCGAAAAACACTCTTGGATCAACACCGCCTATCGGTGCACATTTCAGAGTTCCATCGGAATTTACATAAGTAACGATAGCCCCTACCTCATCCATATG
>CAMWVM010000256.1 GCA_947177715.1 uncultured Ruminococcus sp. | reverse complement strand
CATGCGCCTTGGGACTTGCAACACCAACAGCCATTATGGTCGGCACAGGCAAAGGAGCAGAAAACGGTATTTTAGTAAAATCAGCTGAAAGCCTTGAAATTGCTCACAAAATTACTACAGTCGTACTTGACAAAACCGGTACCGTAACCGAAGGAAAACCTGTGGTTACTGATGTTATTACCATTGAGGGAATAACGGAAACACAGCTGCTTTCTTCAGCTTATCCCCTTGAAAAATCATCATCACACCCATTGTCAAATGCAGTATGTGAATATGCTGAAAGTAATTTCAATTTGTCCGCAAAATGCAGCAACTATAATGAAATTCAAGGAAAAGGCGTTTCTGCCACGGTAGATGGAAAAACAGTCCTTGCCGGCAATCTGAGATTCATGCTGGAAAACAATATAGATATTACAGCTTTATCTCAGCAATCTCAAAGCCTTGCAAACAATGGCAAAACACCTTTGTTTTTCAGCAGAGGCGGCAAGTTGCTCGGCATTATCGCCGTTGCCGATACCGTGAAAAACACAAGCAAAAATGCTATTGCACAAATGAAAAATATGGGTATGAAAGTTATCATGCTCACAGGTGACAACCAGCGTACAGCAAATGCTATCCAAGAGCAAATACAAGCTGATCATATTATAGCCGAGGTTCTTCCACAGGATAAAGAGGCGGAGATACGACGCTTGCAGGAACAGGGAGAAAAGGTTGCCATGATTGGCGACGGAATAAATGACTCCCCTGCTTTAGCGAGAGCAGATGTAGGAATTGCAATCGGTGCAGGTCAGGATATTGCCATCGAATCCGCAGATATCGTGCTAATGAAGAACGATTTGCAGGATGCCGCAGTAGCTTTTTCCCTAAGTAAAGCTGTAATAAAAAATATCAAAGAAAATTTGTTCTGGGCACTTTTCTACAATTCATTAGGAATTCCTCTTGCCGCAGGTATCTTTTATCCGCTTTTCGGCTGGACGCTTAACCCGATGTTCGGCGCTGCAGCAATGAGCCTAAGCTCCTTCTTTGTAGTAACAAACGCCTTGAGATTAAAATTCTTCAAGCCCAAATTTGATATAGTACCCTATGAAAGCATTAATGCTGATAAAACTATAGAAACGAAAGGAAATGATACCATGAAAAAAGTAATGAAAATTGAAGGAATGATGTGCGGTCACTGCACAGGAAGAGTGGACAAAGTTCTTAATGCCCTTGACGGTGTTGAAGCAACTGTATCTTTAGAGGATAAAGCCGCTTATCTCACCATAACAGGTGATATTTCCAATGAAACTCTAAAAAGCACAGTAGAAGCAGAAGGCTATGAGGTGACAGAAATAAATGAAGGCTGATAGGGATAAAGTAACCAGACTGCTTAAAACTGCAAGAGGACAAATTGACGGAATACTTCGTATGATTGAAGATGACAGATATTGTATTGATATTTCAAATCAGCTTATGGCAGCTGACGCTATCCTAAGGAAAGCAAATAAAGAAGTTCTTTCATCTCATATGAAATGTTGTGTAGCTGAAGCAATGAACTGTGAGGATTCGCACAAAAAAATTGAAGAGCTTGTCAGTCTTATTGATAAGCTATAAAGACAAATAACCCCGAAAATACGCAACTGGCTTAACAGTCGAGTGTATTTTCGGGGCTGTTTTATTGACAGTAATAAAATACAATGTTATAATCAACTCACGGCCGAAATCAGTTGCCACTATCTTGATGCAAGAATGAAGCAACGGAAAAGGAGATTATTTTTATGGAAAAAACAATGTTTGCAAAATTTATTCAAACCAAACGAAAACAAGCTGATCTTTCACAAAAAGAAATGGCTGAAAAGCTTTTTGTTACAGAGTCCGCAGTCAGCAAATGGGAACGAGGAGTTTCTTATCCTGACATTTCTATGATTCAAAGCATTTGCGAAGTACTCTCTATTTCTGAGCACGAACTTTTAACCGCAAGCGACGATCATCGTCAAAGAGAAATAGAAAACCAAGCCAAAAGCTATAAAAGAACAGTTCACATATATCTGATTATTTGTTTTCTGGCATACGCCGGTTCACTGATTCCATGCTTCATAGCAGATGTGATCTCAAATCATAAGCCAACATGGTTTTTTATTGTACTGACATCGGAATTAATGGCATTTTCTCTTTTAAATCTGCCTTTACTAATAAAAAAGCATAAAAGTATCTGGACTTTATCTGCTTTTTGGCTGTCACTGATTTCCCTACTGGTTACATGCAGAATACATAATGGCGGTAACTGGCTGATAACGACAATAATAGCTGTAACATTTGGTCTTTCTGTGATATTTGCACCTTTCATCTTTAAAAGCGAATTATTCCCTGAATTTACAAGAAATCATAGAGGATTATTAAGCCTTATGATCGATTCACTGTTGTTGGTGCTTCTGATAATTGTTGTAATGTCAGGCAAAAATATTGACGCCTTAAAACTTTGCGCATTTGAACTCACTTTACCATGGGCACTGCTTCTTACAATAAGATACTTAAAGATAAACCGATTTTTTAAATCATCAATTTGTTTAGTTGTCTTCGGTATATATGCAATTCTACAAAGACCTGTAATGCTGACCGTTCTTGAAAAGCGTCCGTTTAAAATGGAAACAGTTGATTTTTCAGCTTGGAACAATGAAACTTACCTTAATGCAAATATAATGTTCTCTATTCTTTTGATTTGCATTGTTTTCGCTTTAATATTTACCGCAGGCGGCATATTCTTAAAGATAAGAAAATCAAGCAATAAAAAATAGACTTAAATGTGATAAGCACCCCAAAGATTTAACACTTTCGGGGTGCTTATTTCAAATAAGGGCTTGCCCGTTTTCAACGTGGCAAGGTCAGCTTCAGCTGAC
>CAMWVM010000255.1 GCA_947177715.1 uncultured Ruminococcus sp. | reverse complement strand
TCGGCTGTTATTGTAATATAATCATTTTTGAGTGTATAAAGCATAAAAAGTCCTGTACATTAATGTATTAATTATAACATAAATAATATATTTTATCAAGAAAAAAACAAATTGTGCTAATTAATTTAATGTTATGCTATAAAATCGGTTGTGATTTTGTATATTTTGACTAATATTTAATCTCTATAAAACAGTTTATTAATATTAAGACCGTTAATTATATTCATTTCTATTGACATTTATTAAAAAAAGTAATACTATAGAAAGTACATAAGAATAAATATGAAAATATTTTTTTATTTAAATTTTGTACTTTTCGGTTTAAAAAAATAAATTTGTGCAAAATTGTTTAATACATTATAAGGAGGATGTGCTCTTAATAGAGCATGGTCATAAGAATGAAGATTATTGACTTTTTAACTGTATTTTTTGGAAAAGTTATGGTGAAAACATTGCATCTTTTAAAGCGTGATGCCGGAAATGCTCCCGGTCTTGTGCTTTGGACTTTAAATAAAAAGTGTTTGAGAGCTTTCAAGGTTGATTGTCCTATTATTGCTGTTACCGGTACTAATGGTAAAACATCGGTTACTAATTATCTTAATAATATTTTTTCACAAGGGGACAAGCATATTATAACTAATCGTCAGGGTAATAATCTTGATACTGGTATTTGTTCACTATTGCTAAATAATTGTACAATGACAGGAAAAGTTCACGCTGATTATCTTGTACTTGAAGTTGATGAATCTCATGTGCCTGTAGTTTTTTCGCAGTTAAAGCTCGAAACACTTGTGGTTCTGAACTTTTTCAGAGATCAGCTTGACCGAAATGGAGAGGTTGAAACTCTTATTTTAAAAGTAAAAAAGTTTTTAGAAACTTATGAGGGGAATCTAATATTAAACGGTGATGATCCTAATACATGTCGTCTTGGACTGGCAAATCCAAATAATAAAAATGTTTATTATTTCAGTGTAGATAAATACAAGTACGCTACGGAAAAATTATATGAAGCAGGCGAAGGACGTTTCTGTCCTGAGTGCGGAACAGCTCTGGAATACAGCTATTATCAGTATTCTCATGTGGGAGATTTTCATTGTCCTAAGTGTGGATTTGGTAATATAAAACCTTATGTTCAATTCAAAAATGTAGATTTAAGAGAACCGTCATTTACTGTTGAAAATGATAAATATGTTACTGTAAATAACAGTATATACAATATGTATAATCTTGCTGCGGTTTATACAGCGTCAAAGATTTATAATATTGATAAAGATATTGTACGTGACTGCATTTTAAATTTCAGAGTTAATAATGGACGAATGGAAAGTTTTCAGTATAATAATAGCACATTAACACTCAATTTAGCTAAAAATCCGGTTGGAGCCAATATGACATTGCGTATGCTTAACGAGGATGAGAACGAGAAGGAGCTATTATTCGTACTGAATGATAATCTTGCAGACGGACATGATGTTTCTTGGATTTGGGACATTAACTTTACTATTTTTAATAATGTCACCCGAGTTGTAACCTCCGGTACCCGTGCTTATGATATTGCTGTAAGAATTAAAAACAGCGGCTATGATCCTGAAAAAATAGTGGTCAAACCTGATTTAAACGACGCTGTAGAATTTCTGTTTTCAATAAGTGGAAGAAAGTATGCTATTGCTAATTATACAGCTGTTCAGCCAACAAGAACAGCATTGAAAAACTTTATTAATGGAAAGGCGGAAACTGTGTAATGAATACCATAAGAATATTGCACATGTATTCAAATATACTTGATTTATATGGCGATAGCGGCAACATAGAAGTATTGAGATATCGCTGTAAAATGCGTAATATTGACTGTGTTGTGGAGTATCATAGCCTTGGAACTGAAAATACAGATTTTTCGAAATATGACCTGATATATCTTGGAGGAGGAGCTGATTTTGAGCAGCAGCTTCTTGGAGATGATTTGCAAAAATGTAAGGAATCAATTATGTCAGCATATAAGAATGGTGCTTTTTTACTGTTAATTTGCGGCGGATATCAGCTTATGGGGCAGTATTATATTGACTCAAATAAGGAAAAAATTCCGGGATTGGGTTTGTTTGATTATTATACCGTAGCAACATAGAAGTATTGAGATATCGCTGTAAAATGCGTAATATTGACTGTGTTGTGGAGTATCATAGCCTTGGAACTGAAAATACAGATTTTTCGAAATATGACCTGATATATCTTGGAGGAGGAGCTGATTTTGAGCAGCAGCTTCTTGGAGATGATTTGCAAAAATGTAAGGAATCAATTATGTCAGCATATAAGAATGGTGCTTTTTTACTGTTAATTTGCGGCGGATATCAGCTTATGGGGCAGTATTATATTGACTCAAATAAGGAAAAAATTCCGGGATTGGGTTTGTTTGATTATTATACCGTAGCTTCATCTGATAAAAGCAAAAGGTGTATTGGAAATATCATTTTGGAAGCTGAACTTAACGGTAAAAAAACAAAAGTAATAGGATTTGAAAATCACGGCGGGCAAACTTCAAATATAAGTACACCATTTGGAAAGGTGCTTTTTGGCAATGGAAATTGCTTTAGCGACAACAGTGAAGGATATTTTGAAAAGAATGTAATTGCAACTTATCTTCATGGTCCGTTGTTATCTAAAAACCCAAATGTAGCAGATTATATTATTGAGTATTGTATAAACCGCCATTCTAATGATAACATTAAACTTGCAAAGATAAATGATGATCTGGAAAATGAGTGCAGGGAAGTGCTTTTTAACAGGTTGTTAAAGTAGGAAAATTCAGACGCTTCTATGCGTCTGTTTTTACTATATATCTTGACAAAAACATGCCAAAATGATATAATTACTTATGTTTTGATATAGGAGGAGTAATAG
>CAMWVM010000254.1 GCA_947177715.1 uncultured Ruminococcus sp. | reverse complement strand
GCGACCACCGATATCTACACTAGTCTAGTAGTCGGCAGCGTCATATTTGTATAATAGACAGGCTGTAGGTGATTTAGTAGATTCAACACTGTCAAATGTGTCAATCTGTGTAGTTGTTTCAGTCATTTTCTTAATGTCAACTACAGTAATTCTAAATGTATCAGGAAGCGGATTGTCATCAGCATACTGAAAGAAATCCTTTTCCTCGTCAGTCATATCCTCAAGCATGTTTTCCCATGCTTCTTCTTTTGAGTAAAATTCTACTTCATTTACATTAGGAATCCCCTCAAGCTTTTCCCTAAGTTCAGCTTGAGCAGCATCGTCAGCATCATCTTTAATCTGTACAATTACTTCGCTCTTACCCTCAATTCCGCCTATGATTCTGTTAAGATTAATTGACAGTAAAACCGAAAGCCCAACCATAAGAAGCGAAACCAGTATGATACAAAATGAAGCAAATGACATCATACGGTTTGTCCATATGCTCTTAAGACCTTGACCTGCAAGGTATCTTACACTACTTGCTTTCATTTGAACCTCCTATGAACTCGTCAAACGCAATATTTCCCTTATTGATATTTATAATGCGTCCTCCAAACGAGCGAACCAAATCATGCTCGTGAGTAACCATAAGAATCGTGGTACCGCATTCATTAATGCCTTTCAAAAGTCCGACAATTTCATATGAAAGCGCCGGATCTATATTTCCAGTAGGCTCGTCCGCAATAATAAGCTGCGGATCGTTTACTAAAGCTCTTGCAAGAGCCACTCTCTGCTGCTCACCGCCCGAAAGCTCGGTAGGATATGACTTAGCCTTGTGTGAAAGTCCTACAAGACTTATTACATAAGGTACTCTTGATTTAATATATTTCGCCGGAGCGTCAATAACTCTGAGTACAAACGCTATATTCTCATATACCGTCATGGTAGGAATAAGCCTGAAATCCTGAAATACAACTCCGATAGTCCTTCTCAGCTTAGGAATTTTTCTTCTTTTAAGCTTGCTAAGATTAAATCCGTTTACTAAAACCGTACCAGATGTTGCATCAATTTCTTTTAATATAAGTTTAATAAGTGTTGATTTGCCGGCACCTGATGGTCCGACAACAAAAGCAAAATCTCCGTCATTAATTTTAAGATTAATTGAATTCAGTGCGTCAACACCGCTTGAATATGTAACGGAAACATCTTTAAATTCAACCAAGTAAAATACACCGCCTTATAGCTTAAGGGATATTGTCCCTTTACACGCTGCAGCTGATTTTAGAATTTAACCGGATTAGCGGATAAATATTTCTTAACCATAAGTGCGATCTTGAATATAATCGCATGGTCAAACTCCCTAAGATCAAGTCCTGTCAGCTTTTTAATTTTTTCAAGTCTGTATACAAGAGTATTTCTATGTACAAACAGTTTTCTTGAAGTTTCTGAAACATTCAAGTTATTCTCAAAGAATTTCTGGATTGTAAATAAAGTTTCATGATCAAGTGATTCTATTGAGCCTTTTTTGAAAACTTCCTTAAGAAAAGTTTCGCAAAGAGTTGTAGGCAAATGATAAATAAGTCGTGCAATTCCAAGATTGTCATAAGAAACAATGATCTTGTCTGTATCAAAAACCTTACCAACCTCAAGAGCAATCTGAGCCTCTTTGAAAGAACGAGCTAAATCTCGAACGCCCTCAACAACAGTGCCTATTCCAACATTTACCCTTGTGTAGAATTCACTGCTGAGAGTGTCAGAAATTGATCTTGCAAGCTTCTCCAAATCATTAGGCGCAACGCTTGAAGCTACTTCCTTAACAAGTACAATATCCGATTCGGTAATGGTAAATACAAAATCCTTGCTCTTGTCTGGGAACAGATTCTGAATTACGTCAAAAGCAGAAACATCATTTGATGAAATAATTCTGATAAGAAGAACAACTCTTGAAATATCAGAACTAAAATGAAGTTCTCTCGCCTTTACCTGAATATCACCCGGAAGCACATTGTCAAGTACAACATTTTTTATAAAGTTATTTCTGTCATATTTCTCATCGTAATATTGTTTAATGCTGGTAAGGGTAATAGCAAGAATGTTCGCATACTTTGCTGCCATTTCGTCAACACCCTCAACAAACACAGCATAATCAGGCTTCATGTGAGCGCCAAACGGCTTATATGTATAACCGTCACGCACAAATATATCACGAGAATCGCTTATATCAAGGGATACAAACTCATTGGTAGAACCCACCTGCGCCAGCTCAGAACATGCAATAATAGTCGCACTATCGTCAATTACACCGATAACGCAGTCAATAGTATCACGCATTTGATGAACTACGCTTTGAAATAATCTGTTGGACATAAAATTTTCCCCTTTACCTGCAAAAATTTTGGACATAAGCTTTTAATAAATATGTCTGCATACTATCATTATAACAAAAAATGATTATTTTTGCAAGCCTTTTATAGTAAAAATGTTCAAAAACTTTTTTCAGACAGATAAGTGTAGCCAAACCGCCTGAACTTATTACAAATTGTAACATGTATTTTCTCCGATTGTGTGAATTTTTTGTTAAATCACTCAAAAAACAATGCGGTTTTTTATTCCAATTAAAGCAAATTGCATATATCTGTGTTACCCGATTGTAACCTTTAAATTTCAGGTAAACCTTGCATCATTATTCAGTTAAACAAATTTACAGCGAAATCTCTGTAACATTGCCGCATTAACTTGAATCAGATCGAATAACCCTTGACATATTTTGAAATATGCTATACAATATTAATAATATATTTTAAGGAGAATGTGACATGTTAAATACCGAAAAAACAATGGATAAAATCGTCGCTCTTTGTAAGAACAGAGGCTTTGTATATTCAGGAAGCGAAATCTACGGCGGCCTTGCAAATACTTGGGATTACGGCCCTTATGG
>CAMWVM010000253.1 GCA_947177715.1 uncultured Ruminococcus sp. | reverse complement strand
CAGCTATCCGAAAGGATAGGTTGGAGGCTGGCGGACATCTTGCCTAAGTTATATTACCATTCTATCTCTTCAACATCTTTAGGATTTTCATTGATGATAACCTGGTCAACCCTACTGTTTTTCACCTTTATGATCCTGTCTGCCATGGGAGCAATAGCCGAGTTGTGAGTAATAACTATTACAGTCATTTTGTTCCGTCTGCAAGTATCCCACAGCAGCTTTAATATAGTCTTTCCGGTATTGTAATCCAATGCTCCGGTGGGTTCATCGCAAAGCAAAAGCTTAGGATGTTTTGCAAGTGCCCTTGCTATAGATACCCTCTGCTGTTCTCCGCCTGAAAGCTGTGACGGAAAATTATTTGCTCTGTCCTCTAAACCAACACTTTTCAGCACTTCAAGCGGATCTAAAGCCTCTGGACAAATCTGCACAGCGAGCTCTACATTTTCCTTTGCCGTAAGATTGGTAACAAGATTGTAAAACTGAAATACAAAACCAATATCATATCTTCGATATGAAGTCAGTTGACGCCTGTTAAAACCGGCAATATCCTTACCGTCAACAATTATTTTGCCGCTGTCACATGTGTCCATGCCACCCAGCATATTAAGAATTGTAGTCTTGCCTGCTCCGCTTGCTCCAACTATTACCACAAACTCTCCCTTTTCAATTTCAAAATTAACTCTGTCCGAAGCCTTTATTATAACCTCGCCCATTTTATATTGCTTTATAACATCTTTAAATTCTACAAAAGCCATATATCATTGCTCCCTTGTCTAAAACAAAGGGCGGAAAAATCCGCCCCAAAAAATCAATATCCATAATTGTAATTGTAGCCGTAATAATTATCACCGCCATAGGCATTGTAATCATTATACGTTTCTACAGCCTGCGGATTTTGCTTATCATATTCGTCCAAGGCTTCCTTGCCGTAAACAGTTTCAATAATTTTTCTTGTGTTGGCTGTAAAGTCAGGACAAAGTACAGAAAGACCATTTATGATCTGTTCGCTAAACATATCGTCAGCTGGAATTCTCAGCTCTTGAATATCATAATTCATATAGTCAAAACAGTTTAAAAGCAATGCTGCCATTTCGCTTTCCTTAATATCAAGTTTTACATCAGGAAAGATTTTTTTAACTAAACTATTAATTTCAACAAGACTTAAATTCTTAGCTTCCTTAATAATCTCGGCAATAACCCTTCTCTGACGTTCAGTACGCTCATAGTCCGCATTACCAACATATCTCAAACGTGCAAATGCAAGAGCTTGGTTTCCGTTAAGCCTTAATTTGCCTCCTTTTGAAAGATAGTCCGTACCCTTTTTATTGCCAAGAATGTTGTTCTGTTCCGCCATAGGAGCTTTCATTCCCTCAGCTTCTTCGTCAGTAACTTCCATATCAATACCGTCAAGAGCGTCTATAATATCTATAAACGAGTTAAAATTCACAATAACATATCTGTCAATAGAAACGCCGTAATAATCCTGAAGCGTACTCTTTAAAAGCTCCGGACCGTCAACCCAATATGCAGCATTTAGCTTTGCCTGACCGTATCCGTCAATATATACCCATGCATCTCTCATAAACGACGTCATAGTGATAGTTTTATTCTTCTTATTAAGAGAAATCATCATCATAACATCAGTATTGCCACGTTCTTCGTCTTCAGTGTCACGCAAATCCTCGCCTATAAGAAGAATGTTCATAACATCCTTGTCTTTCATAAGCTCAGCAGCCTGTCCTTCCAGCTGTTTTTTCAAGGCAGCTTCCGCTTCTTCTGGAGTCATTGTATCAGGATCGCCAGTATAATCACTGTCGTTATATATATATTCCCCGTTGTTTCTTTCTCCATGATATCTGCCAAACAAAGAGTAGTAAAAATGGAATACACAATACCCTATCAAACACAATATTAAAACAACGGCAACAATAATAACTAATATTCTAATAGTCTTTTGCTTTCCAGTAAGAGGCTTTCCGTCTTTTCCTCTCAAAAGTTTTCCGCTTGTGTTTTTCTTTTTAGCAGTCCTCTGTTTACCGCTATTTTGAATGTCAGACTTTTTTTCTGCATTAACAGGCGGTCTTGTTTTTTTGTTACCCGATTGAGGAAATTTTATATCGCTTGGCGATGCTGCCCTTTTCCCAAGAGGAATTTGTCCATTACTCCTCTGAGGTCTTGCATTTGTATTAGAAGCAGCAGGACGCCTTGGCTGATTCCCGTTGGGCAATGATCTCCTGTTTTCGGTAGGTCTACTATTTCCGGAAGTATTTGTATTTTTAGAAGTATTCCTGCTTTCAGGTCGTGCATTATTACGCTGAACAGGCCTTTTAGTTTGTGGCCTTTCAGAGGCAGGCTTTGAAACACTACCCACAGTTGAGTTTGAATCCGAATCTTTGAATCTATTATTAACTATTTTTTCTTTCTGCCCAAACACTTCTTTAAGCATATTTTTAAATTGTTCATCCTGAGCACGATTTTCTCTATTTATTGGATTATTGTTTTCTGACATATATAACCTCGTTTCCGATGACTTGAAGATTACAAAAAATGCAATCAACTTCTTATCCCCGACAAATTCTATCCCCTTAAAGCGTCATAAAATAAGTTTAAAAATCCAAAAAGATTACAAAAAACATATATTATAATTATATAACAATTTAACGAAAATTACAACAACCATTTATGACAAAATTCTGTATATTTTTATGCCAAAATTATTAACAATAATTAATAAGCTATCAATATCTTGATATTCTGTAAGTCGAATGAAATTAAACAAAAGATTAACGCCCCTAAAACTTTGACTGAAAGATTAAACATCCCACACTACCTTTTAAGTTTGGAATCTCAGTCGTTAGTTATACAAAATATCTTCAATAAGGGGCATCGCCCCGTCATTCAACAAACGACTGGGCGTTAGCCCCTT
>CAMWVM010000252.1 GCA_947177715.1 uncultured Ruminococcus sp. | reverse complement strand
GGGCATCAGTGCCAGTGATAAGCGTTTCTCCGCCGAGATAATACTTTTCCAGGGCAGTTATGAACAGGTGGAGAAGAGTTGGCTGTTCAACTATTTTTTCATTTATATACTTTCCGCCGTTTTCAAAGCTGTCAGCCTCATAGCGATAATAATCCTGAAGTCCGTAGTCCGCAAGGTCAAAGTAGTCAACAGTAACAGGAACTCTTGCCATAGTTGTGGAATTATCATCATTTCCGATTGTGTAGAATCCGTCTTCGCTTACAGTAAGATAGACTGTAACGGAATGTTTGCCGCCGGTTTCTTCTTTAGCAAAAACGCTAATAGGCAAAATTGCAGTAATCATTAAAATTGATAAAAAGCCTGCAATAAATCTGTTTAATTTTTTCATTTGCTTTCCTCCGTTAATTTATTTTTATGTCAAGCCTTTTGGCATTAAAAAGGGTTTAAATATATATTTATTTTTTTGATTTTCTTTTAGCACAGGTTTTATTTTTGGGCTGTTTTAATCCGGCGGATTCCAAAGCTCTTGGCCATGGACCGAGAATACCCTTAATTTTTGATACTGATATTTCGTCAAAATCATCTTTTTTAGGTAATCTGCCCAACATATCTGCTTTTTGCTTCAGCATTAAAATTGCCGTTTCTTTTTTATCCATCATATCCATTCCTTTTTTTATAAAATAAAAAATACACCTTTGAGATACCTCAAAAGTGTACAACAGATTTATATTCAAGTTTACGGCATGGCACAACAATCAAACGGCTTAATAAAAAGCATACAGCCGCTGAAAAACAGTGAGAATTTCACCGTAATAAATCAATAAAACCGGTTGCACGCTTCATCGCCAAAGTCTGTGATAAACCTATGAAAACACGGCAGGTCTCCTGACTTATGATGTAATGGCGTTAAACGCCAACATGAGAGTATCCTTCTCGGAATTATCCAATGGTTTTAACATACTCCCTCATTGTCAAATACAGTAATGGCGGTTGTTCCGGATTCAAACCGGATTCCCTATTAATCTACTCGGCAAACAACCTTTCAAACCGTTTTTTCATATATTAATTTGAACTATTCAATTTTATGTAAAAAATTATACCATACTTTTTTTAATAAGTCAACAGCGCAACAGCTTAAAATGGACGTAAGTTTTTATGAAATAATATAAATATTTGAGGTTGATTTGTGCAACAATACAAAAGTAAAAAAATAAACAATATTGTTGCACAAAAGAATTACAATATTTATTTATATTTATAGAAAGAGATAAAATGGAATCAAGCAGTAAAAATATAATAAATGTGTATAGCAAAATTTAATAAACATGAAAGTAATCTCATCCCCTGAGATTTGTCCATAAAAGCAGCGTCATAATCCCCGGCGCTGTTTTTTTATTTACAGCAAGCCTTTGAGGTTGAATATAAAAAACAAGTGTGATATAATAAATTTATAGAATATATTGAATCAAAAGAGGTGAAGTCCGCAGGGGTGCGGACATATTTATGAGCGATTTAACAGTTGGAAAGCCGTCGGCTGTGCTTTGGAGATTTACACTTCCTATGTTTATAAGCGTCATATTTCAGCAGATGTACAGCATTTTTGACAGCGCTATTGCAGGGAAATTTGCAGGAGAAGACGCACTTGCGGCGGTAGGAGCTTCATATCCGATTACCATGATTTTTATGGCGGTAGCAATGGGCTGCAATGTTGGCTGCTGTGTAGTTATTTCACAGTATTTCGGTGCAAAGGATTATGAACGTGTAAAAACGGCAGCGTTCACAACTATTATTTCATCGATGGTGCTGTCTATTGTATTAACTTTGCTTGGAATTTTATTTTCCGGACGTCTTATGATGCTTATTAACACTCCGTCCAATGTATTTTCTGACGGAACTTTATATTTAAAAATTTATATTGCCGGGTTGGTTTTCTTATTTTTATATAATGTATGCACGGGGATTTACACATCTCTTGGAGATACAAAAACTCCGTTATATTTTCTTATTGGTTCGTCAGTGGGAAATATAATTCTTGACTATATTTTTGTAGCGCTTTTCAAGTGGGGTGTGGCAGGTGTTGCTTGGGCGACTTTTATTGCGCAGGGTGTGGCTTGCATACTGGCACTGATCAACCTGAAGAGAAAAATCGGTCAAATTAAGACGGATAAAAGACCTGCATTGTTTTCTGCAAAAATGCTCAGGAGGGTAACTCTCTATGCAGTGCCGAGTATATTACAGCAAAGCTTTGTATCGGTTGGAAACATATTTGTGCAGTATTTAGTAAATGGGTTCGGTTCATCATGTATTGCAGGATATTCAGCGGCAATAAAACTGAATACGTTTGCAGTAACCGGTTTTTCCACATTATCTAACGGACTGTCAAGCTATGTGGCACAAAATTATGGTGCAGGGAAGCTTGACCGAATAAAACAGGGGTATAAAGCAGGAATTATAATGTCTTGTATTGCTGCAATTCCTTTTATAATTTGTTATTTCTTCCTTCCAGAGATAATGTTAGGGTTCTTTCTTGATGATGGCGGAGCAAAGGCTGCTGAAATAGGTGTGAAATTTTTACATATTGTCTCGCCGTTTTATATTTTTGTTGGTATAAAGATCATGTCTGACGGAACGCTCAGAGGAAAAGGAAACATGCTCGGTTTTATGATTACAACCTTTTCAGACTTGATTTTAAGGGTAATACTTGCGTTTATACTTTCTGTACCTTATAGTTCAACCGGTATATGGCTTTCATGGCCTGTGGGTTGGCTTGTATCAACGGTACTGTCGGTTATGTTTGTTTATATTTCCGCAAGAAAAAGTCAAAAGGCTGCCGAGAAAAACAAAATCACGATTAACATCTGACGCTGTTTTTAGGATAATTCTTGTTTTTAACAGCAAAAATGATCCCCCGCAAATTATTTTGCGGGGGATTTTGTGATGTTAATTCAAATAATGGCTCCCGCCGCCACAGCT
>CAMWVM010000251.1 GCA_947177715.1 uncultured Ruminococcus sp. | reverse complement strand
GATGTACCTTTAGATGAAGATGAGCAGGCAGATTTTTATGAATCAGCTATGTGGGCGACATGGGATAAACCGTGGTTTGCAGGCTACTTCTGGTGGGATTGGAAAGCAATTCTGCCTCCTGAGCAAAGAGCTCATGAAAATCGTGATTTCACTATTTACGGCAAAAAAGCTGAAAAAGTACTGAAAAAATGGTATAGTTCAAAATAATATAACTATTAAACAGAAAAAGAAGATAAACAATTTAGGAGTTGTTTATCTTCTTTTATTTCAATAAGGGGTTTTACCCCGTCATTCAAGCACGACTGGGCGTTAGCCCCTTAGGGTTTCAGTTAGGGATTGTATCCCTAACTGAAATTCTAAGTTGTCCGCCACCTTAGCGGTGGGGGACATTAGTCGTAGGTTATAAACGTCAATCAAAACCGCCGTTTTCTTCATCTGTTTTAAGGAAATAAAAACATCCGCCTTAAAACTATATTTATTATAAATTTATTTTAACGCATATTGCATTTTTTTGCAATAGTTTTAGTAATTATTTTCAACATGTTACAGTTTTCAGCTTGTTTATTTGTGCAATTTTAACAATTAATTAGCCATAAAAATCAAATTATTAATTTACTAAATACTACTTTTTGCCTCAACCTTGATAATTATAACAGAAATATCATCTCTTTTATGATTTTTGTATGTTTCCATTGCCGCCTCACCGATTTTCTGTGCAATTTCCTGAGGATCTGCATCCAATGATTTTCTTATCAAACCGACGCCGTTTCTTACAACATTTTCATCGACCCCATCCGAAGTCATGATAATATAATCTCCTTCAAAGATTTTTACATCAGAAATATCCGGAATACAGTCTGGGAGAATTCCCGCCGGAAATGCCTGCCCTCCGATTGCCTTAACTGATTCATCTCTGTAAAGATAAGAAACGCAGGCTCCGGATTTTAGAAACTCCGCAAGGCCTCCGCATAAATCCAGTTTAAGTATGTCAAGAGTTGCAAAAGACTCTTCCCAACCCTTTACACGAAGTATCGAGTTTATCATCCTGTGTGCAGCTTTCAGCAATCTTGACGTTAGATTAACCGCAAACATAGAATCAAGCTTCGCTCTCTTTCCGGTACCCATTCCATCAGATAAAATAACATACCTCTCTCCGGTGGTTAAAGACAGCATGTCAAAAGTATCTCCCGAGTATTCCTTGTCATTGCATGACGCCTGAAAAGTTCCGCTTCTTATTTCAAGCAAAGGCTGCTCGGCAAAAGAAAGCTTTGTAACATTATCAACAGCAGTGATAACAGGTAAATCAAAATCGCACTCAGTTATAGAACTTATTCCCGTGGTAAGCCTTACTCTATCTCCCCTGAATGCAGAAGTAAGAAAAACCTCTACCCTTTGACTTTTGTTTTCATCTATAAAAACACAGGCCTTTGCATTAGGATATCCTAAATGAGAAAAATAATCCCTTACCTGTGACGAAAGCGACGGATCAATAGCCCTGACCTGACCTACTCTGTAAGATAAATCACTTAACATATCCTCCATTGACGCAAGCTGTTCTGTCACAAGTTCCCGCATTTCTTTTAAGTGAATACTGTTAGCTTTTTCAGCTAAAAGCTCTTTATAAAGTTCGTTAAACGCAAATTCAATGTCAGCGGCTTTGCTGCAAACAGGTAAATTTTTATCAATATCCAAAGGACTTATGCCGTTATAACACAAAATTGTGTTTTCCAACTTAGAAAAAGCACTCAGTGTGTAATCCTTTTTCTTTTTCCAACACCCCTGAAACATACTGCACCCGGAACAAACCGCCATGCAAACCTGTCGTTTTAAATCCGTATCTTTGGATTTTCTGTCAATAGCAGCAGAAACCAAAGTAATCTGACTCCTGATATCCGATAAGGTGTGAGATGCAAAGCTAAGCCTCGCCGAAGCCGTCTGACCAACTAAATCTATGGAATTTCTCGCTCCCATAACCCTGCCTGCTGCCTTTTTTATCAAAGAAACAGGCACGGCAATATAAACCATAGAACCGATAAGAAGATCAGCAAACATAAAAAAAGTATCCCCGTTTACGCCAATCGCAACTAAGCTTATAAGAGATACTCCCAAGAATGCAAGTACGGTTATAAGTGAACCGAATTGAATGAATGCCCCGCATATAAGTCCCGATGTAGCTAAAAGTAATGTGTTTTTAGCAAGCAAAGGATTACAAAGAAGTACTCCGCAGGTGGTCAGCGCCCCCATAACTGCGCCGCCAGCATTCCGATATTTTCTTACTCCGCACAGTATACCGAAAGTTCCCGCAATTCTTCCAAGATTAATTATAGGAACAGGAGCAGCGCTGAGCGTCGCAATAATCACAATATAAATGATTCCGCCGAAAATGCCATTTATTCCGCTTAGCTCAAAAACTCCGTCGTTATCACGCCTCTGTACCACCGTTTTAGCTACAAATACAACACATCCGCATAATAATGCACTAAGCATCCTCATAGAAGTCGTGTATGTATCTCCTGGCATGGCAACCGACATAACAGATCCGAAAAGTATCATGATCCCCGAGGTCAGAAGACTTATGAAAATAGGATTTTCATTTCTCCTCGAATCATTGAGAATCATACGTACAACCGAAATAACAAGCATTGAGCAAAGCTGAACAATGCCTGCCTCCAAACTTCCCTGAATTGTGTATGCACAAACCGATCCGATAAATGCAGGAATTATGTTTACTCCGGACAAAACCGCTACAGCGACATTAATGGGAGAGGGAAAGCCTAAAAGCTTTCCAAATGCCGCTGCAAACGACGCCGCTGCCGATATGAGCCATAAAATCCTGCTTTCTGAATTTTTATTAATGTGAACCTTAACCGTATCCTTAACCTTTAACATCCTGACACCACATCCTATAAAATATTATTGCTGATAATATTTTATCAAAAGTATACGGTGTTTTTTGTCATAATCGGGTTGTCCGATTTAGAAA
>CAMWVM010000250.1 GCA_947177715.1 uncultured Ruminococcus sp. | reverse complement strand
AGGCAGCAGGCACTTGGGAATGGACAAGCAAGAGCAACGCTCTCCTTTCAAAGGGAGTAGACGTACCGGATACATATACATTCAGCTATGATGATTTCGTAGAATATGCTGGCATCGGCGATGATCTTGAATGCTTCGTATTCCAGGATTGGGGCGTTGCAGACAACACAAACGTTAAGATTGAACTTCTTGTTCCTGCAGCTGATCTTACAGATACAACAGCTACAGTAACTCTCTTCTCTGATGAATTGACAGAAGAAGGAATAAGTTTAAATGGAGTTGCTTTAACTCCTGTACAACTTGGTGCACTTACACCTGATTCAGTAATTAAGATTACTTATACAGGTGCTTATGAAGAAGACTGTATCGCTGTAGGTCTTTGCGGTAATGGCTACGAATGGTACACAGGCGATAATCACCTTGTTTCAATCGGAGAAGGTGAAAAAAATACATATGAAACAACATATGCTGAATTTGTTGATTTTGTAGGTATTACAGAACCTATAGACACATACGTTTTCCAGAACTGGGGCCTTGAAGAAGGTTCTATTACCACTATTGAATTAGTTATTCCTACTGCCAATGCAGAAGAATAATATTTTTGTTTTAATTATTATTAATTAAGTTTTTAGCCGACAAGGTTAATCCTTGTCGGCTTTTTGATTATAAATACTATCTTAGAGCTGCATTTGATAGCTCTATTTTTTATTCAAGTTCTATTTAAAAATAACTATTATATTCACAGAAAAAGGAATGATAAAAAATAAAAACAAAAGAAAAACAAAGAAGATTTGACGTATATTATCCGTCTGTGCACGGTAAGAAGTGGATAGAAGCGTCCAACGATTTAGTTAGTGCTATGACAATTGGTGAAAAGCTTGGTTGTAGGGAATTGGGTTGCTCTTGCGGTAAGTATGAGATTTATGATAATAAACTAAAGACTTCAGACATACAGGTTATGATTAAAAATGTTATTAAAAAGTGAGAAAAGAAAGATAATAGGAGAAGCATAATTAAAGGACAGTTTTACATAGAAAACTGTGACGATCTGAATATATTACTCAATCTCCTTTTTCTTTCCCTTAACCGTATCAATTCCACCGATATAATTCTGAATCTCCGACCTAGCCTGATCAAGTTCTTTAAGTTCTGAAACGGTTTTCTTGTATTGAGCGTTCTTCTCGTTTCTTATTGCAATTAATTCTTCTCTATCATCATAAAGCTGTTCAATATTAGGAAGCCTTTTATCAGGGAATTTTAGAGGTAACTGCTTGTACTTCTACAGCCTGAAAGCTCCGCTTTTTTCAGTATGAATTTTTGCTCATATTCGGTTACACGGAACTTCATCTGAATGTTCCTTACATCTTCATTTCTATCCATTTTTGCCGTCTCCGTTCATAAAATATTAATCTTTATTTTTTGTCTTTTTCTTTTTCTTTCTTAGTAAAAAATCTAAGATTTTATTTTTGATTTTCAATCAAAAATATTAAAGATTTTTTTGAAATCTTTATTTCAAAAAAATTATAAAATCGGGGTATTAGGGGTCGCTCCCTAACAAGCAGAATTTCTGTGAAATTCGCGTTTTCGTGTCACGAAACGCAGTGCTTGCTATTTTTGAAAATGCCGAAAAATCGGCATTTTTTGTTTGCACGGCTTACGCCGTTTTTTCATGCTGACGCATGAAAGTTTTGCCTTCGGCAAAGTTATGAAAAAAGTTGTTTTTCTCATAACTTTGCGCCTCCGACTTTTTAGGATTTTTGCAAAATAGTTTGCAAAAATCCGCCACACTTTTTTATCAAAAAAAGCGCCGCCGAAATAGTGAAGTTCACACATTATTCACAACTGCTTTGTAAATTTAGTTTTTATCATACTCTCATTTTTTATCTTGTCAAGTCCAAACAAAACTGTAATATATTTTTTGATACCTTTTAGGCAAAAAAATACCCGACTAAAAATCATTTTAGTAGGGGGATTAATTGTAGGCTATATTTTGATTTCTTCTTTTCCTTTTTTTACTTTACGGTCAATATCTCTATTTCTGTTTCTGTGCTCTAATATTTTTCCAGCATTCTCTTTTAATTGTTTACGGGAATATGTAAAAGTTTTTGGTTGACTTGGATTACTCTTTTCTATTAAAATTTGTTTTTGATTTCTATCAGCCTTAACAGGTTCATCCCTGTCAATATTATTAATAGCATCTTTCATATCTTTAAATAATGAATTATGAGGTAGCACATTTATCTTATCATATACATATAATGTTCGTCCTTCTATGTAATTAGCTAATCTATTATTTGAATATGATATAGCCTCAATGTATTCTTCGATTTTAGAAAGTTGATTTTTTTCTTTTAATGTTCTTTTAAAAGTTATGGTTCGAGAATAGGTAGTTTTTTTATTATCATTTCCTTTTGTAAAAGAAAATGTAATATCAATTTGTGGAAAAATATTAGTATTTATATTTTCACCAGAAACGGCAACTATTCCTTGAATTTCTTCATTTGGGTAAAGCATAAAACTGTTTTTAAACAAGTCATCTAAGATAAGTTTATTATTATCTCCGTTATTTCGAATGTTTCGTATATGTAACTTAATATTTTTAGCTTCAGATTGTCCTGTATTTTTTACCGATAAGAATAGTAAACCACTAGATTCATAAAACTTAAAAGAAAAAAATCAGATTCTTTTAAAAGCTCTATAATTTTATTTAATTGTTCAGAAATCTTCAAAATATTTTCTCCTCTTAAAATATTATTTGTGTTAAATATTATTTGTGTTTACATTTGTAAAAATGTTCTTATTTCATCTATCACATTTACTTTTATACATCATATTTTTTTACAAAAAGTCCTTGACAAAATTTACTTTTTATGTTATCCTATAATTGTAGACAGCAAAAAAGCATCCACTCAGGATATGATTTTCTGCCAAAAATCATATCCCAGTAACACAGAAGTTTGCAGACTACTGTGAAACCTTTAAGTG
>CAMWVM010000249.1 GCA_947177715.1 uncultured Ruminococcus sp. | reverse complement strand
GACGATTACATTGATGCTAAAACATTCACAAAAGACACAGCAATGGATGTAACTGTAAACTTCGAGTGGGTTGACGGTGTTGAATATGTTCAGTTTAAACCAGCGTTTGCTAACGGTTGGGCAGCATATCAGGCAGGTGGATATCTTACAAACGTAAATATTCTTGGCACAGATTGCACAGCTGTTACTGACGGTGCCGGAATTGGTTATTTAACAAATGATGGCGAAACAGTTGGTTACGCTATGCAGACAAGTGGATTTTTCATTTCAAATGATCCAAGCTGCAATCAAGTTAAATTCACAATCACTGCTGACGGTGTAAATAAAGCTATTGAAAACGCAACTGCTGATGATTCTGCTTTTGATGGTCTTGTATTCCAAATCAGCGGAGTAAAGATCACTTCTATTGAGCTTTCACAAAGCGGAGTTAGACTTGCTTCACAACATAATACACCGATACCGGATGAATCATCTGTTGATTGGTCGTCCACTGATTATGATGATTCAAGTCACTCAGATATTCCAGAATGGGATGAGAGTGATTTTGATAATACTATAGGTACAACAATTATAATCAAAAATCCTGTAACAGACGCTTGGAATAACTGTTTTCCTAAATATGATTCGGGCTACGGGAAAAAAATCGACGATTATATCGACGCTAAAACTTTCACAAAAGATACACCTATGAATGTAACTGTAAACTTTGAGTGGACAAAATATGCAACAGAACAGGGATATATCCAATTTAGACCAGCTTTTGCAAACGACTGGGATTCGATTTTTAGATATGGATACATGACGAATGTTAATGTTATTGGCAAAAACTGTGAATATATACAAGATGGTGTTGGATTAAAAACAAACAGTGGGAAGCTAATCAAATATGCAATACAGTCTGATGGGTTCTTTTTCTCAAATGATCCCACATGCAATCAGGTTAGATTCACAATCACAGCTGACGGCGTAAACCAAATGATTAAAAACTCATATTATGATGATGGTATCGTATTACAGATTAACGGTTTGAAGGTCACTTCAATTGAACTTTCACAATATGGCGTTAAAACAGCTTCCGGACTTTCCGGCGATTTAATTAGTGGAAATTATAAGTACCGAATTATTAATGAAAAAGCAGTTGAGATAATTAAATATAACGGTTCAGAAGTCAACTTGACTATTCCTTCAATTATTGATGGTAAAAAAGTAACTAAAATTGGGAGTAATGCATTTGAAAATTGCAATAGATTAACAAGCTTAACAATCCCCAATAGTGTAACAAACATTGGAGAAGGTGCTTTTCGTAATTGTCATAGTCTTACAAAAATAATAATACCTAAGAGTGTAACAGGTATTGGAGATTATGCTTTTTATAATTGTGATAGTTTGTTGAATGTAACAATTCCGGATGGAATAACCGAAATTGGAAATGGCGTTTTTGAATGGTGCGTAAGTCTTAAAAGTGTAATTATCCCAAACACTGTTACAAGCATTGGTAATTCTTCTTTTGCATATTGTAATAGCCTTACAAGTATAAAACTGCCAAATAGTATTAAAAACATTGATGATGGAGCTTTTGAAAGCTGCTCAAACCTTAAAAACATAACAATACCAATTAAGACTGAAATTATTGGTATAAAAGTTTTTTCTGGTTGTTATAATCTTGAAAGTGTATTAATACCAGATAGTGTAACAACTATTATGACTAATGCTTTTGCTTCTTGTATAAACTTAAAAAATGTATATTACACTGGTTCAAAAGCTGAATGGAACGATATTGTAATAGCAAGCAATAATGATTATTTAAAAAAAGCCACAGTTCATTATAATTATGATCCTAATCATAAACATTCATACAAATCTACCGTCGTTAAACCAACCTACGCTGCACAGGGTTACACACTTCACAAATGTTCAACTTGCGGAGCAAGCTATAAAGATAATTATAAGGCAAAGCTAACTCTCGGAAACATAACAAAGGTCAACTTCAACTCATCAGCAAATGCAGTGAAAATGAGCTGGAGCAAGGTATCGGGCGCAACGGGGTATCGGGTTTATAAGTATAACACCTCAACAAAAAAGTGGCAGGCTGTTGCTAATGTAAAGGGCACATCTTATACGTTCAGTAAGCTGAAAGCAGGAACTACATATAAATTCACTGTAAGAGCATATAGAACTGAAGGCGGGAAAACTTATCTCAGTCCCAAATATTCAACCTTTACAACATCAACCAATCCTGCAACTGTTAACTTCAAGGTAACTGCAGGAAGCAAAAAAGCAACAGTAAAATGGAGTAAGGTAACCGGAGCAACAGGCTATAAAGTATATTACAAAACCAGCAAGAACGGCAGTTGGAAGTGTCTTAAAACTACAAATAATAAGACTACAAGTTACACTAAAACAGGACTAACAAAAGGCAAGACGTACTATTTCACTGTAAAGGCATACAGAACAGTGAGCGGAAAGACTTATAATGGTAGTTATGCAACAAAAAGCGTTAAAGTAAAATAGGCAACAAAAAGGCTGTATCTTATTAAGAGATACAGCCTGTATTTTTTTATTCTTCGATTTGTTTGCCAAGAAACATGGCTGCCGCCTGAGCAAGCATCTTATGCTGTTCGTCGGCTTTTGTATTTTCTGAATTAGAAACAAAAGCTACTGCACCAGTCACGTCACCTGAAGAAATAATAGGGAATACGGCAAGAGCTGGCTTGTCAATACCCTCCACAGGCATAAGTGGATGAACAGATTCATCGGTAAATGTGAAGGATTTTCTGCTTTCAAGAAGTTCTTCCAATGCCGAAGAAATTCGTCGTTCGGAATACTCCTTTTTCTGAACTCCTGCAACTGCGACAACATGGTCACGGTCAAACACAATAGCAGGCGCTCCGCCAAGCTTTGAGATAACTTCGGCTGCTTGTGCTGCGCCCTCTGACAGTTCGTTTATAGGTGAGTACTTTTTAAATATTACCTCGCCCTCGTTGCTGGTGT
>CAMWVM010000248.1 GCA_947177715.1 uncultured Ruminococcus sp. | reverse complement strand
GCTTGCCCGTTTTCAACGTGGCAAGGTCAGCTTCAGCTGACGTTTTTAGTTGGAGGCTGGCGGACATCTTGCCTAAGTTATATTAATGAGTGAAAATAGTTGATATAACTAATGATTGATGCCTCTTATTGAAAAAATAAACCGAAGTCACTTACTTGCAATCTGTGAATATTGTGTTATAATATATTCATGTCGGTTTTTTGTTAGCTTTTTTGGATAATAATATTTATAGTATTTAATTGTATAATAATATTTATAATGTATGAATGCTGTAAATTTGATGTGTTGAAAACGGAGGTTTTGAAATGAACGAAGTGATAAAGGCAGTTGTCTTGCTCGTGGCAGGATTCGTCCTGCTTATAAAAGGAGCAGACTTTTTTGTTGACGGAAGTTCTTCTGTTGCTAAAAGATTTAAAATCCCATCTATAATTATCGGACTTACAATCGTTGCTATGGGGACAAGCCTCCCGGAGTGTGCAGTCAGTATTACAGCTTCAATTAGTAATAATAATGCCCTTGCAGTAAGTAATGCAGTAGGTTCGAATATATTCAACCTTATGGTTGTTTGCGGTGCATGTGCATTGTTTGCACCCCTTTCAGTAAATGTAAAAACATTGAAAAAGGAATTTCCCTTTTCGGTTTTATGTGCCTTGCTGCTGTTAGTTATGGGCTATATTGGAACAAGACTTGGACGAATCGACGGTATAGTCTTAATTGCAATATTTATAGCTTATCTTTTGTGGATGATAATGTCCGTTAAAAAAGCAAGACAAAATTCAGCAGATAACGATGATGAGTATGAAATATTGCCAGCATGGAAATGCCTGATTTTTATTGTCGGCGGAGCCGCTGCCATCAAGTTCGGAGGGGATTTTGTTGTTGACGGAGCAACCGTTGTTGCAAAAAGCTTGGGACTAAGCCAAAATCTCATAGGATTAACTATAGTTGCACTAGGAACAAGCCTTCCTGAATTGGTAACATCTATAGTCGCCGCAAGGAAAAATGAAGTCGATATGGCAGTTGGAAATGTAATAGGTTCAAATATATTTAATATACTATTAGTATTGGGAGTAGCGTCTTTTATCAGTCCAATTTCATTTATAACAGAAAATATGCTGGATATAATCATACTTATTGTATTTAGCATTATCGTTTGGTTATTTGCATGGACCCAAAAACAAATAAAAAGAAAAGAAGGCATAATAATGCTTCTCGCTTATCTTGGATTTATGGTGTATATCTGCTTGAGATAAAAACGATTTACACAGTAAAGGTCGAAAAATATTTGTGTTATTTTTGAGTGTTTTTTTTATTATAAAATATTGAATAGTTCACAGTGTAAGTTGTTAAAAAAATGTAAACTTTAATATTGTTCTAAAGCCGCCCTTGACTTAAATCAGCGACTGTGATATAATATTAAAGTTGAATGCGCTGCTAGCTCAGCTGGATAGAGTGACTGGCTACGAACCAGTAGGTCAGGGGTTCGAGTCCCTTGCAGCGCGCCAGTAAAAACCTTGAAGTACATTTTGTGCTTCAAGGTTTTTGCTTTTGTAGTGCGCCAACGGTAAATAGGGCGTTTGCTTATACATACGCTATCAATACCATTAAAGATGGCAGCAGAAAAGCAGGAAAGTTTAAATAAAACCATCCTGCCTTTATTTTTATATTGGTTATAATGTTAACACATAGAATAAAGTGATCAAAGATCATATTGTTTTTTATCCATCAAAAGTTTTTTATCATTATCATTTAAATAATAACAAATATTAGTTAATTCTTCTTTGTTTATAGGTTTATCAATATTATCAAAAACGACTTTAGCAAGACTTTCAGGTGTAAGACAAAATGCTAACTGACTTATCTGGCTAAAACTTTCCACTTTCTTACTATGCATCGCAACAAGCTTACTGATAGAATTTTTATCAATGTAACATGCAACCCCAAATACCTGTTCAAAGTTTATTAATTTATCACTATGTAAATTTACCAAATCGCATAACGTATCATTTTCAATAAAGCATGCCAAATCACAAATTCTTTTAAAAGAATTTGCCAAATTCAGGTGCTCTGAAACAAGCCTTGAAATATAAGGCTTACTCATTCGAGAAGCTATTTCACAGATTTGCTCAAACGATTCAACTTTATCACTTTGATCAAGTGCAATGAATTCAAGTGCTTCCTGCGTCACTAACGAGGCAATCTCACAAACCTCTGAAAAGTTTTTTATGAGTCCGCTGTTCTGCATTGCAAGCATACTTAAATCCTCCACTGACAAATATGACCTGCAATCAATTAAATGCTGAAAGCTTTCAACCTTTATTTTTGAGTTCTTGACTGCTTCAGAAATTTCCTTAGGTTTCATAATTGATATAACTTCCAACAAGTGAGAGGACTTTCCGTTTTTATAAAGATGCTCAACTGCTTTTGATTGCCGCTCATTATCAAGGATTTCATCTATTGTGATATCATATATTTTGGATATTTCCACTAATTTAGAGATATCCGGCATGGTTTTTCCTCGTTCCCAATAACTAACTGCCTGAAAACTTATTCCCAACCTTTCAGCTACTTCCATCTGAGTCATATTAGCATTACGACGAAACTGGGACAATCTTTTTCCAATAGCACACATGTCAAACATTTTAGAAACACCCTTTCCTTATAATTTGCAATAAAACACTATATTTTATATTAATTATACCATATTAAAGGTTTTTATTCAAGGCAAAACTGCGCTGCAATAATTAGTAATTAATGCAAACGCAGTTTTAAAAAAATGAATTTATCACAACGCAATATTATATAGGAGAAAAAATTACTGTTATTTGGGGATTATTAATAAAAATCAGATAATACTACTGTAAATCGCCCCAGTCGCTATCAATATTGACGGAGCTTGTGTCCATCATTACTGTATCTTCGATTTCAAACTTTGAAATTGCAGGTGATGGTTTTTCGTATTTTTTCATTATGATTACCTCCTTTTAAATTTTTTAATA
>CAMWVM010000247.1 GCA_947177715.1 uncultured Ruminococcus sp. | reverse complement strand
GGGGCTAACGCCCAGTCGTTTGTTGAATGACGGGGCGATGCCCCTTATTGAATTTTATATTTGCTAATAAAATATTAGGAGGATTAATTGTGCGCCGAACAAAAAAACCAGTGTTTTTTATTGTATTGGTTTGTATAATTGCATTTGCAGCACTTACATATGCGGGAATACATACTCAATACGGAGATATAAAAACAACATATGTTAAAGGTGTGAACGAAATTCGTTGGGGTATTGATATCCAGGGAGGAGTTAATGCCACGTTTGAACCTGCTGACGGCTATGATGCAACAGACAAAGAAATGGATGCAGCTAAGGCAACCATTGAACAGCGTCTTGTAAGTCTTAACATTACCGATAGCGAGGTTTATGTTGATTATACTACTGACAAGGTTATGGTTTCATTCCCATGGCAGGCAGGAGAAGAGGATTTTGATCCTGAGGCTGCTGTAGCTGAACTGGGCGAAACTGCTTTGCTTACATTCAGAGAGGGTTCTGAACAAACAGGTGAGCTTGTAATTTCAGGTACTGACGTTGATGTAGCTGAAGCTGTTCAGTATACAAACGACAACGGTCAGGTTGAATATGTGGTAAGTCTTGATTTGAAGGATGAGGGTGCACAGGCATTTGCTGATGCAACAACAAGACTTTCTTCAACCAATGGTGTCATTTCTATATGGATGGATGACAAGTGTATTTCATCTCCGACTGTAAACGAGCCTATTACAGGCGGTAAGTGCCAGATTTCGGGAAGCAGTGCAAATCCGTTTACATATGAATCTGCAAAGGCTTTGGCTGACAAGATTAACGCAGGTTCGCTTCCATTTAAGCTTGAAACAACAAGCAACAACATTATTTCTGCTACTCTTGGTGAGGGTGCAAGAACTGCAATGGTAATTGCCGGAGCGATTGCATTTTTGATTATTGCACTTTATATGATTTTCATTTACAAGCTTCCGGGATTTGTGGCAGCGATTGCTTTGTTCGGACAGGTAGTTGGAACTATTGCTTGTGTTTCCGGATTCTTTGGAAACATCGACAGCTTTACACTTACTATACCGGGTATTGCGGGTATCATACTTGCTATAGGTATGGGTGTTGACGCCAACGTTATCACTGCTGAGCGTATCAAGGAAGAGCTTAATAACGGCAAGACTTTGAACGGCGCTATTGAAATGGGTTACAAGAGAGCATGGTCTGCTGTATTTGACAGTAACATCACTGTTGTATTCGTAGCAGTTATTCTTATGGGTGCTTTTGGACCGACAGACAGTGTATTCGGAACACTTCTCAAGCCATTGTTCTTTGCATTCGGTGCTTCAACGGCTGGTACAATCTACTCACTGGGTTACACATTGCTTGTGGGTATTATTCTCAACTTTGTATTTGGTATATTCTGTTCAAGGCTTATGCTTTCTTCACTTTCAAAGTTCAAATGCTTCAAGAAGCGTTCACTTTATGGTGCGAAGGAAGAAGTTAAGGAACGCAAGTCTTTGAATGCTTTCGGACACAGAAAGATTTTCTATACAATATCATGTGTACTTATTGCACTGTTTGCTGTACTTACTTTAGTTATTAAAGCAAATGTTGCTATTGAATTTAAGGGCGGTACAATTATTACTTATACATATCAGGGTGATATTGATACAAACGAGGTTGCAAACACAGTCAAGGATTCTATTGACGAAACTGCAATAGTTACTACGGGAACAAACTTTGCAAGCGATGACACAACAGTTAAGCTTCAGTTTGCTTCTGACGAAGGTATAAGTGAACAAAAGCAGAACACACTTAAGTCGGCACTTGAAGAAAATTTTGCAGACAACAAGCTTGAGCTTCTTGAATCAAGTGACGTTGCGGCTTCAAACGGTATTGACTTCTTCTTTAAATGCTTGATAGCTTGTGCGTTTGCAGCTGTTATCACGATTATTTATATCGGTTTCAGATTTAAGAAGATCGGTGGTCTTTCCGCAGGATGCTTCTCAGTTGTGGCACTTCTTCACGATATGTGCATGGTATATGGATGTTTTGTAATTTGCAGGTTTGATATCAATGCAAACTTCATGGCTGTATTGCTCACGATTTTGGGTTATTCAATCAATGCTACGATCATTATTTACGACCGTATCAGAGAAAACCGCAGACTTTACGGCAGAAGAATGGAGATTACAGAGCTTGTAAACTTGTCTGTAACTCAGACTGTTGGACGTTCGATACATACGACTGTTACGACGGTTCTTGCTATGTCGGTAGTTTGCATTGTATGTGCAATCTTTGGAATAACATCAATTATCAGCTTTGCATTCCCATTGATCATCGGTATGCTCGCAGGTGTATATTCATCAAACTGCATTGCTCCTACACTTTGGGTAATGTGGCAGAAGCATGTTGAAAAGAAAAAGAATCTTAACAAGGGTTCAAAAAAAGCTAAGGCGTAAGTTAAATAATATTTAAACTCAGGGCTTTAAGCCCTGAGTTTTTTATATTCCCAAATTGACAACGGCGGTTATCCATGATATAATATCTTATTATGGAAAAGTATACACATTTCAGAAAGAGGACTATGTAATGAACGAAAACAATATCAGAAACTTTTGCATTGTTGCACATATAGACCATGGAAAATCTACTCTTGCTGACAGAATCCTTGAGCTGACTTCTACCGTTGAACTGCGTGAAATGGAGGATCAGCTTCTTGACAATATGGACATTGAGCGTGAAAGAGGAATTACCATAAAAGCTCGTGCCGTTCGCCTGAATTATCATGCCGAAAACGGCGAGGATTATGTTTTCAACCTGATTGATACCCCAGGGCATGTGGACTTTAACTATGAGGTGTCAAGGTCGCTGGCGGCTTGTGAGGGTGCAGTGCTTGTGGTTGACGCTTCTCAGGGCATAGAGGCTCAGACGCTTGCAAACACCTATCTTGCCATTGAGCATGACCTTGAGGTTCTCCCTGTGGTAAATAAAATTGATCTGCCGTCGGCTGACCCTGAACA
>CAMWVM010000246.1 GCA_947177715.1 uncultured Ruminococcus sp. | reverse complement strand
ATGAACAGACTTCACGGTAAGTCAAATTCGGGCGAGGGCGGAGAAAGCCTTGACAGATTGCTTTCAAAAGGTCAGTCAGAGGATAGATGCTCTGCTATTAAGCAGGTTGCATCAGGACGTTTCGGAGTTACATCAAGATACCTTACATCTGCAAATGAAATTCAGATTAAAATGGCACAGGGAGCAAAACCTGGTGAGGGAGGACATCTTCCGGGCAAAAAGGTATATCCTTGGATTGCCAAAACACGTCATTCAACTCCGGGTGTTTCTTTGATTTCACCACCTCCTCATCATGATATCTATTCTATTGAGGACTTGGCACAGCTTATCTATGACCTGAAGAATGCTAATAAGGATGCAAGAATTTCCGTTAAGCTTGTTTCTGAATCAGGCGTCGGAACTGTTGCTGCGGGTGTTGCAAAAGCAGGAGCAGAAGTAATTTTAATTTCAGGATATGACGGCGGTACAGGTGCTGCTCCGAGAAATTCAATCTATAATGCAGGTCTTCCTTGGGAATTGGGATTAACAGAAGCTCATCAGACGCTTATTATGAATGGCTTGAGAAATAAGGTTGTCATTGAAACAGACGGTAAGCTTATGACTGGCCGTGACGTGGTAATTGCAGCAATACTTGGTGCAGAGGAATATGGATTTGCAACAGCTCCGCTGGTAACTTTGGGGTGTGCAATGATGAGAGTATGTAATCTCGATACCTGTCCGTTTGGCGTAGCAACACAAAATCCGGAGCTTAGAAAGAAATTCATGGGTAAACCTGAGTTTGTAATGAACTTTATGATTTTCGTTGCAACAGAGCTTCGTGAGTATATGGCAAGACTTGGCGTAAGAACAGTTGACGAGCTTGTAGGAAGAATTGATCTTATTAAGCCTAAAGCTGATCTTGAAGGTACAGCAGCAGAGGTTGACCTTTCTAATATTATAAGTCCTGACTTTGTTTCCGAAAAGGTTGAGTATGCTAAAAAGAATAAGTATGACTTTAAACTTGAAACAACCTTGGACGAAAAGATTCTTCTTAAAGAATTTAAAGCAGCACTTGAAAAGGGTGAAAAGAAAACCTGCCATGTCAGCGTTAAAAATACCGACCGTACTTTCGGTACAATTCTCGGTTCTGAAATCACTAAGAAATATTACAACACTCTTGAAGACGATACATTTAGAATTGTCTGCGACGGTTCCGGCGGCCAGAGCTTTGGTTCATTTATACCAAAGGGCTTAACGCTTGAACTTGTGGGCGATAGCAACGACTATTTCGGTAAGGGACTTTCAGGAGGAAAGCTTGTTGTTTATCCGCCTAAGGAATCAACTTTTAAGGCTGAGGACAATATTATCATTGGTAACGTTGCTTTATATGGAGCAACAAGCGGTAAGGCATTTATCAACGGCGTTGCCGGAGAGCGTTTCTGCGTAAGAAACTCAGGAGCGGTTGCCGTTGTTGAGGGCGTTGGTGATCATGGCTGCGAGTACATGACCGGCGGACGTGTAGTTGTCATCGGAAATACGGGTAAAAACTTTGCAGCAGGTATGTCAGGCGGTGTAGCTTATGTTCTTGATGAGCATAGAGATCTCTATACAAAGCTTAATAAGGAAATGGTTCTTTTCTCAGAGGTAACAGAGAAGTATGATATAATTGAACTTAAAGGTCTTATTGAAGAGCATGTTAAGGAAACTGGCTCGGCTAAGGGCAAAATGATTCTTGATAACTTTGATGAGTATTTGCCTAAGTTTAAGAGAATTATTCCTCACGATTATAAGAAGATGATGACAGCTATTGTTTCTATGGAAGAAAAGGGTCTAAGCAGTGATCAGGCTCAAATTGAAGCATTCTATCAGATTGTAAATAATAAATAAGGAGGGGATAGAAATGGGAAAGTCAACAGGATTTTTAGATTATGAACGAAAGGATGCAGAAGCGTTCTCGGTAGAAAAACGTATAAAGAACTTTAATGAATTTCACATTCCTCTTTCTAAGGAAGAACAGTCCAAACAGGGTGCACGCTGTATGGAATGCGGAGTACCGTTTTGTCAGGCGGGTATGGAGATTGGCAATGCTTATGCAGGCTGTCCGCTAAATAACCTTATTCCTGAGTGGAACGACCTTATTTATAAAGGATGTTGGGAGCAAGCTTATTACAGACTTCATAAAACAAACAATTTCCCGGAATTTACATCTCGTGTATGTCCTGCGCTTTGCGAAGCTGCTTGTACCTGCGGAGCAAACGGAAAGGCTGTAACAACTAAAGCAAACGAGTATGGCATTATCGAACACGCTTATGACCACGGTTATTGTGAACCTAAAATCCCACAGGTAAGAACGGGAAAGAGAATTGCAGTTATCGGGTCAGGTCCTTCCGGACTTGCTGCTGCCGACCAGCTTAATCAAAGAGGTCACAGCGTAACTGTCTTTGAAAGAGAAGACAGACCAGGTGGACTGCTTATGTATGGTATTCCAAATATGAAGCTTGAGAAGCATATTATAGACAGAAAAATTGACATTATGAAAAAGGAAGGCGTAGAATTTGTCTGCAATACTAATGTTGGCAAAGATATAAAAGCGTCAAAGCTCCTTAAGGATTACGACAAAGTGATACTTGCTTGCGGAGCGTCAAATCCAAGGGATATTAATGTTAAAGGAAGAGATGCACAGGGGATATATTTCGCAGTGGATTTTCTGAAATCTACTACAAAGGCTTTGCTTAACGGCGGATTGAACGATAAAAACCATATATCTGCTAAGGATAAAAAGGTTATGGTTATCGGTGGTGGAGATACAGGTAACGACTGCGTGGGTACAAGTATTCGTCATGGCGCAAAGTCAGTTGTTCAGCTTGAAATGATGCCTAAACTGCCTGATACAAGAAGCGAAGATAATCCATGGCCACAGTGGCCAAGAGTCTGCAAGACTGACTACGGTCAGGAAGAAGCAATCGGTGTGTTCGGAAACGACCCACGAATTTATCAGACTACTGTCAAGGAATTTCTTAAAGATAAAAAAGGTAATGTTATCGGTGCAGTGCTTGTAAAGCTTAATCCTGAAA
>CAMWVM010000245.1 GCA_947177715.1 uncultured Ruminococcus sp. | reverse complement strand
ACACCTATCCGAAAGGATAGGTTGGAGGCTGGCGGACATCTTGCCTAAGTTATAATTCATCGGTAATAGAAAAATATTTTTAGTCTTCAAAATAACTAACCTTACTCTTGATATATTGATTTAATAAAAATAACGGCGAGCCATATTATGGTTCGCCAATTTTGTATGTTTTGTACAGTTTTTGTATATTGGATTTATGCAAGCCTACAAACTTGATTTCATATTTCATTCATAGTTGCACGTTTGCGTGCAAAAAAGCCCCTTAAAAGTGCTATAAGTGAAGGGGGTTGCTCGGGTGCACGGTGATTTCCCGCCAATAGAGTTTCATTAAAGAGATAAGTTTGAGCCGGCTTGAGTCAAGGTTTGATGTAAGAATAAATTCTTGCTTTTAACAGCCCAAATCAGAACTCATATCAAAGCGCTGTAGCCTGCTAACTACTTTTTGCTTCTATCAGGATTTGGCATCATACCAGCTATGCCCCTTATTTACATCTACCGTCATAGGTACTGCAAGATTCACCGCATTTTCCATTTCCTCTTTAAGAATAAGCGCCGCCTTATCGGCGTCAGAATCGCTTGCTTCAATAATCAGTTCGTCATGTACCTGTAAAATCAAGCGAGCGTCTAATTTTTCAGACTTTATACGATTGTAAACCTTAACCATAGCAATCTTAATTATGTCAGCAGCAGCCCCTTGAATAGGTGCGTTCATAGCTGCCCTCTTTCCAAAAGCCTGAATCATCTTGTTGCTGGCTGAAAGTTCTGGGATATATCTGCGTCTGCCGAAAAGTGTGGTCACATAACCGTCTTTTATGCCGTTTTCAACGGTGGAATCCATAAATTCCGTTACTTTGGGGAAGTTATCAAGGTAATTCTGAATGTATCTTTTCGCCTCCGCAACGGAAACACCAATGTCTTTGGATAACGAGAACGCCCCGATTCCGTATATTATACCGAAGTTTACAGCCTTTGCCGCCGATCTCATTTCAGGGGTGACAAAATCTTCAGGCAAGTCAAAAACCTGAGCGGCAGTACTACTATGAATATCTCTGCCTTCTTTGAATGCAGACTGCATGTTCTCATCACCGCAAACAGACGCAAGAACTCTCAGTTCAATCTGGCTGTAGTCAGCGTCAAGAAGAGTATAACCATCCTCTGAAATGAAAAACTTTCTCATATTTCTGCCGATTTCTTTTCTTACAGGAATGTTCTGCATGTTAGGCTCTGTGGAAGAAATTCTGCCCGTGCGGGTTTCAGTCTGTTTAAAAACAGAATGAACTCTGCCATCATCTTCAATTTCTTTCAAAAGTCCCTCAACATAAGTTGAGTTCAGCTTTGTCAAAGTCCTGTATTCTATGATAAGCGGTACAATAGGATGCTTTGAGATAAGCGATTCCAATACCTCGGCATTAGTTGAATAACCGCTTTTTGTTTTCTTTTTCACCGGCAGTTTTAAATCCTCAAAAAGCACCTGTCCCAACTGTTTCGGCGAGGATATGTTAAATTCTTTTCCTGCGTAGCTATAAATCTCATCAGTAATACGCTGAATATTGACTGAAAGCTGCTCTCCAAATTCCTTTATCCCTTTTGTATCAGCTTTAACGCCCCAAACTTCCATAGAAGCAAGTACTTCGCATAATGGCAGCTCTACATCATAGTAAAGATCTTTCATTTCAGTTAATTCAAGCTGCTTTTCAAGGCACTGATAAAGCGATGAAACACTGGAAATATCCGCAAATTCACCCATGTCACTGCGGTAAATCACATTGTATGCAAGGCAAAGATTTTCTACAGTATATTCGCTTGCCTGAGAATTAAGCAGATATCCTGCCAAATCGCAGGCAAAAGTGAGATTTTTCAGCTCTTTCCCGTAAGCAAAAGCAAATTTGTGCGCCTCTTTTCCTTCAAAGCATATTTTTTTACAGTCAGATACAAAAAAATCAAGTATTACGCTTTTATCATCTGTGCTGTAAATTGTGTCATTGCAAAATATTTGCACTGTCTTTCCGTTAAAGATAAAACAGCATTCCTCATTACTTGAAAAAACGGTAATATCATTGTCCGACAGGACTTTGTTCTCATATTTCGGCAAGTCTTTAAGCTTTGTCTTTGATTCAGTTATATCGGTGTTTTCACTGATATTTGAACCAGTCAAACCAAGCCTGTCCATAAGCTTGTTCATTTCAAGTCTTGCTAAAAGCTGGCGGGATTTTTCCTCATCACGTTCGCCCAATTTGTAGCTTTCGGGAGTTTTATCAATAGGCACTTCAAGGCAAATCTCTGCAAGAAAACGGCTGTCAACAGCATCCTGATAACCGCTTTCAAGCTTAGCTCTCACGCTTTTAGTCAAGGTCATATCATCCAAATTTTTGTACAGATTTTCCACACTGCCCTGCTCTTTAATCAAACTAAGTGCAGTTTTTTCGCCAATGCCCTTAACACCTGAAATATTATCAGAGGTATCCCCCATAAGAGCTTTTACCTCAATCATCTGCCTTGGGTAAACCCCATATTCCTCCATGATTCGCTCAGGTGTATAAATCTTCGTTTCCTTGGTGCCTGCAAGTCTAACAGTTACCTTTTCATCCACAAGCTGAAAACTATCCCTATCACCGGTGAGAATATAGCATTCATTGTCAGAATCAGCAAAAACCCTTGAAAGAGTTCCCAGAATATCGTCAGCCTCATATCCCTCGCATTCAATGATTCTTATACCCAAATCGTTGAGCAATTCCTTGATTAACGGCATTTGCTGAGCCAATTCCTCCGGCATACCTTTTCTGTTTGCTTTATATGAAGCATTTGCTTTATGCCTAAAAGTTGGTGCTTTAAGGTCAAAAGCTACAGCAACGCAGTCAGGCTTGACAGCTTCGATTTCTTTAAGGTAAATATTCATAAATCCCGTCAATGCATTGGTATATTCGCCCTTTGATGAGGACAAAACCCTTATGCCGTAAAAGGCTCTGTTCATTATGCTGTTGCCGTCGATTGCAAGTAGTTTCATGTTTACACCTCTGAATTTATATTTTGGGATTCAATAAGGGGCATCGCCCCG
>CAMWVM010000244.1 GCA_947177715.1 uncultured Ruminococcus sp. | reverse complement strand
GCCTCACATACGTGGGGCGAGGATTGAAATAATGACATGTAGCCATAAATCATACAGCGCCGGTAGTCGCCTCACATACGTGGGGCGATTTGTTTTTTGCCTGATTAAATTAGAATCTTAAATAAAAACAAATATGGGTATTTACAAAAAGTTCGAAAATGTGTATAATAAAATAAATACGCATAAAATTAATATGAAAGGTTTTTGCATATGCCAAAGAAGAAAAATGATTATGGAAATGAAGCCATTACTTCTCTAAAAGGTGAGGATAGAGTAAGAAAACGTCCTGCAGTTATTTTTGGTTCTGACGGAATTGAGGGCTGCAAGCATTCTGTTTTTGAAATTTTGTCTAACTCTATAGATGAAGCAAGGGACGGTAACGGTTCGAAAATAATTGTCACAAGATATAATGATAATAGCATAGAAGTTGAGGACTTTGGAAGAGGCTGTCCTGTTGACTATAACAGCGCTGAAAAATGCTATAACTGGGAGCTTGTATATTGCGAGCTTTATGCAGGCGGAAAGTATAATAACAACAGCGGTGAAAATTATGAATATTCGCTTGGGTTAAACGGTCTGGGCGCATGTGCTACGCAGTATGCTTCTGAATTTATGGACGTTGAGGTTTACCGTGACGGATTTAAGTATGATCTGCATTTTGAAAAAGGTAAAAATGTGGGTGGACTTAAAAAGGAAGAAAGCAGCCGTAAGAAAACCGGTACAAAAACTCACTGGAAACCTGATCTTGAAGTGTTTACTGAAATTAATATTGAGCGTGAATATTTTGAAGATGTACTAAAAAAGCAGGCGGTCGTTAATCCGAATGTAGAGTTTGTCTTTAGATATCAGCGTGAGAATAATTCATTTGAGGAAACAACATTTCTCTATGAAAATGGTATTGCTGACTATGTAAAGGAAATAGCAGGGGAGAATACACTTACATCAGTTCAGTATTATACCGCTGAAAGAAAGGGAAGAGATAGAGAAGATAAGGATGACTATAAGGTTAAATTGTCCGTTGCGTTTACTTTCTCTAATCAAGTTAAATTGCTGGAGTATTTTCATAATTCCAGCTTCTTGGAGCACGGCGGTTCTCCTGAAGACGCAGTAAAGCTGGCGTTTACAAATCAGATTCATAACTATCTGAAAAATAATAATAAATATCTGAAAAATGAAAAGCAAATAACCTTTGCTGATATTGAAGAATGCCTTGTTTTGGTGTCAAGCTCATTTTCAACGCAGACGTCTTATGCAAACCAAACTAAAAAAGCGATAACAAATAAGTTTATAAAAGAGTGCATGACAGATTTTCTTAAAAAGGAAATTGAAATATATTTCATTGAAAATCCTGATGAAGCGATAAAAATTGCCGAACAGGTTCTTGTTAATAAAAGAAGCCGTGAAAGTGCAGAAAAATCACGTCTTAATATAAAGAAAAAGCTTGCAGGAACAATAGACCTTTCAAATCAGGTGCAAAAGTTTGTTGATTGCAGGTCTAAGGATGTTACACAGCGTGAGCTTTATATAGTGGAGGGTGACTCGGCTCTCGGTTCTGTAAAAATGGCAAGAGATGCTGACTTTCAGGCAGTTATTCCTGTAAGAGGAAAGATTTTAAATTGTCTTAAAGCTGATTATGATAAAATATTTAAGAATGAAATAATCACCGACATTATAAAGGTTCTTGGCTGCGGTGTTGAAGTTAAAACAAAATCAAATAAGGATTTGTCTACTTTCAGTTTGGATAATCTCAGATGGAATAAAGTTGTTATCTGTACTGATGCTGACGTGGACGGTTTTCAGATACGTACCCTTATTCTGACCATGCTTTATAGGCTTACTCCAACGCTTATAGATGAGGGATATGTGTATATTGCTGAGTCACCGCTTTTTGAAATTACAACAAAGGATAAAACCTATTTTGCTTATGATGAAGTGGAAAAAACAAGGATCATGGGATTAATAGGCGATAAAAAATGTACAATTCAGCGTTCAAAAGGTCTTGGTGAAAACGAGGCTGACATGATGGCGCTTACAACAATGAATCCTGAAACAAGACGGCTTATAAAAGTTACCGCTGATGATATTGAGCAGACTTCATGGATGTTTGATATGCTTTTGGGAGAGAATTTGCAGGCAAGAAAAGAATTTATTTCAAACAATGGTGTAGACTATCTTGATATGGCGGATATATCCTAACCCGAATGGGCAATTTCAGATAAGTGTTGTTAGTGAGATAAATCGGAATTTGAAAGGATCGTTTTATATATGAATGAAGAAATAAAATTACTAATTGAAAAAGCAGATATTGCAATAAGAGAAGAAAGATTTGATGACCTAATGAATTTCTATACTGATGATGCGGTTTTGGTTGTAAGACCAGGATTGGAAGTTAAAGGAAAAGAAGCAATAAAGAATGCTTTTATTAAAATTGCGGCATATTTTAAAAATAGTATTGTGCCTACGCAAGGGAAAATGTTAATGATTGAGGCTGGAGATACTGTGTTAGTTTTATCTCAAACATTATTAGATGCCGATAATAAAGACACTTCTGAATACAGTATGGATCGAAAGGCGATATATGTATATAGAAAAGTAGATGAAAAATGGTTATGTGCAATAGATAATTCTTATGGAACCACATTACTGGATTAAATAAATTCTAATTTATCTTAGTTAAAAAATCGGGAACCATTTTAATATAGTAGGGGCGACCTGTATGTTCGTTCGTGAAAACAAGGAGAGTATAGTTAATGGCAAAAAAGTCAAACGACAATAAAAAGAAAAAGGCACAGCCTGAAACAAACGCTTATATTGAGGGCGCAGGAAAGGTCGTTGAAGAAAAAATCACAATGACCCTTGAAAAAAACTATATGCCCTATGCAATGAGCGTTATCGTGTCCCGTGCATTCCCGGAAATCGACGGATTTAAACCGTCCCATAGAAAACTGCTTTATACAATGTATAAAATGGGACTGCTGGCAGGTGCAAAAACTAAGTCTGCAAATATTGTAGGGCAAACTATGCGTCTTAATCCACACGGTGACGGAGCGATTTATGAAACTATGGTGCGTC
>CAMWVM010000243.1 GCA_947177715.1 uncultured Ruminococcus sp. | reverse complement strand
TTTCATTTCTTTTGTTATTCTCTTTAATATACACCATTTCGAACTAATTGTCAATTAATTTATGATCATTTTTGTTTATTGCTTTTCAGTGTTGCAATAAAAACTAATAATTGCAGAAAATATTGTTGAAATTTTGCCGGCGCTATGTTATAATAAAATAAGTATTATATAAAATCCGATGAAATTTTGGATTTGTAAAAAGAGGTCATATTTATGAATAATTATGATGTAATTATTGCCGGATGCGGTGCTGCGGGACTTTACGGTGCACTTAATTTGTCATCTGATTTAAAAGTGCTTGTGCTTTCAAAACGTGAGATTACTTTGTGTAACTCATCATTAGCACAGGGAGGAATTGCAGGCGTTTATAATAATTCAGAAGATTCTCCTGAAAAGCATAAGCATGATACATTTGTTGCGGGCGGTTTTGAAAACGATCCTCAATCCACCGACGTGCTGGTGAACGAAGCAAAAATAGATATAGCTAAAATTATAGAGCTTGGCGTTGACTTTGATAAAATGCCAAATGGAGATTATCATCGTACCCTTGAGGGCGGTCATAGCATGCATAGGATTTTTCACCATAAAGACGCCACCGGCTTTGAAATAGAAACAACCTTGCTTGAAAACGTTAAAAAGCTTCCCAATGTGGAAGTCTGGGAAAATTCAGCGATGTGCGACGCAAAAAAGACCGAAACAGGATTTTCTTTTCTTATTATTAAGGACGGAGAATATGTAACCTGTAATTCTCATTATGCAATTTTTGCGACAGGCGGAATCGGAAGAGTGTATGAGTATACAACAAATTCTGCGATTGCAACAGGCGACGGCATAGCGATGGCATATAATATGGGAGCAGAAATAAAGAATCTTTGTTACATACAATTTCACCCAACTGCGTTTAATAATCGTAATACTCGTGAATGCTTTTTGATTTCAGAAGCAGTAAGAGGCGAGGGGGCATATCTGAAAAACTGTAACGGTGAAAGATTTATGCAAAATTATGATAAACGACTTGAGCTTGCGCCAAGAGATGTGGTTTCTCACTGCATTATGTTTGAGTCAAAAAAGACTGGTTCGGATAAATTTTATCTTGATATTTCTCATAAGGACCCTGAGTTTATAAAACAGCGTTTTCCTATGATTTATAAAAATCTGCTTTCTGCCGGATATGATATGACTAAGGATATGATCCCGATTTATCCTTGTCAGCATTATCTGATGGGAGGAATAAATGTTAATACTTTAGCGCAAACGAATATCAGCGGACTTTATGCCTGCGGTGAATGTTCTCATACTGGAGTTCATGGAAATAACAGATTAGCAAGTAATTCGCTGCTTGAAGCGCTGATTTTTTCAAGACGTGCAGCGTCGGACATCAATGAAAAAGCAATGTCAAAAAAAGCTGAATTTGAACCTTATGATTTTCAACTTGATGAAAATGCTTCCCATATTCCATCAGGTCTTAGAACAGAAGTAAGAAGAATTATGCAGAATTCTTATTTTGTAATACCCGAGGTTAACAGCCTGAAAGATGGTTTGGAGAGAATTAAGGAAATAAAAGAAACTTTGGAAAACGGTAATTATAAAATTGACAGAGATTATGTAGAAGCAAAATCCTTAGCAACAGTAGCGTTTATTGTACTTGACGAAGCATATAAAATCGCCTCTGAAAGTGCTGAAATCACAGGAAAAAACATGCTGAAAAAATAAATTTTCAAATTGGCGAGTTATGCGGCTTTCGTGAGTCAAGATTGCTTAATTGTTCTGCACTTACTGCCGAAAGTATCATGATTTGCATAGAAAGGAATGGCTATAAAAATGAAATTAATGCAGTTTCAAATTGACGATATTATTAAATCCGCACTTTTGGAGGACATAAACTACGTTGATGTAACGACAGATTATCTGATTGACGAGAATGATATTTCAACTGCAAAATATGTTTCTAAGGATGAGGGCGTACTTTGCGGAATTGAAGTGGCTTTAAGAGTGTTTCAGCTTCTTGACAGTGAAGTTACAAGCAAAATTTTTATCCACGATGGAGAGCCTGTGAAAAAGGGAGATATTATTGCTGAGTTTACAGGACACACCAAGGCTTTATTAAAGGGTGAGAGAACGGCGCTTAACTTAATACAGCATATGTCAGGTGTTGCTACTGCAACCAATAAGTGCGTGAAGCTTGTTGAGGGTACAAAAGCATCTATCGCTGATACAAGAAAAACACTTCCGGGTCTTAGGGTTTTACAGAAATATGCTGTAACCGTTGGTGGTGGAAGAAATCACAGATATAATCTTTCTGACTGTGCAATGCTAAAAGATACTCATCTTGACGCATACGGAAGTATGACAAATGCAGTGAACGTTCTTAGAGAAAGAATGGGTCATACGATAAAAATTGAGGTTGAGGTTGCAAATCTTGAAGAGCTTCAGGAGGCACTTGATTTAGGTGTCGAGGTTATTATGCTTGACAATATGAGTTGTGAAGACATGGCGAAAGCCGTTGAAATCACAGATGGAAGAGCAAAGCTTGAAGCATCGGGAAATGTAACTGCTGAAACTATAAGAAGCATTGCAGAAACAGGTGTAGACATAATTTCTTTAGGAGCGCTTACTCACTCGGTCAAAGCTTTTGACATTTCAATGAAGATGTGTTAGTGCAGGCGGCACATATGTCAATTTATAAGTCCCTCTATAAATAGCGCCTTTTTAAGCATTTTTTGCACGCAAACGTGCAACTTTGTACGAAATTTGAACAAATTTTGGATATGTGCATAAATTAATATGGCGAAAATTATGCAGATTTCACAACAAAAATTGGAGGCGATTTTATGGCAAGTATCATGGACGGTGAAAGACAATTTCATATAAAAACGTTGCCCGAAGAGGTGGGCAGGTATGTTATTTTGCCGGGCGATCCGGGGAGAGTACCTAAGATTGCACAACTGCTTGACAATGCAGTTCAAGTGGCACAAAACAGGGAGTATAATGTTTATACAGGTATGCTTGACGGAGAAAAGGTTACAGTATGCTCCACAGGAATTGGAGGTCCGTCTGCTGCTATAGCTGTGGAAGAACTGATAAAATGCGGTGCTGATACATTTATTCGTATAGGCA
>CAMWVM010000242.1 GCA_947177715.1 uncultured Ruminococcus sp. | reverse complement strand
CTATACTGGAGATACAATGGAATTGTTGTGATCTGTGGCGGTACAATAATCATAAATATTACTATACCAAACAGAAGACCTTTTCCCTTAAACTTAAATCTTGCAAAACCATAACCGGTTAGAGAACAAGTTACAACCTGCAAACATGAAGCTATAAGATTAAGTCTGATCGTATTTATAAGTGTAGTATCAAACTTCATTACATCCCAAACTTCTTTTATGTTTGACATTGTAAAATTCTTTGGAAGCCAAACTACTGAAGGGTCGCTCATCTGCTCCGATGGTCTGAATGCAGTTGAAAGCATAAATATGAGCGGATAAAGAATTACGAAACACAAACCAAACAAAATCAAAAATCTGAATATCGGCCAAACCATGCCAACCCATTTTTTATTACGATTATATCTGATTTGTTCCGGAGTAAGATAATTTTCAATACCTTCCTCTTTCATTCTTTTATAGCGGGCTTTAATAGCAGCCTTACGTTCTTTTTCGAACTGTTTTTCCTCTTTCTTAGTTGCCACTTAAATCCCCCCCTTATTCAACTTCGTAGTAAACAAACTTGTTAATCAATGCTACAACAATCGCAAGTACTATACCTACAATCAAGAAATATGCCCATGCCATTGCGGCACTGTAACCATGCTGCCAATCGCTTGCCTTTTGAAGAACTATCGTCATTACATCGTTTGATGGATCTACAAACGAATCAACGATCGTATATACCAAGCTTGCAAGAATCATCGGACTGATATATGGTATAGTAATCTTCCAGAAATACTCCCAAGCAGTTGCACCCTCCATCTGGGCAGCTTCCTTAGCTGAGAAAGGAATATTCTGAAGCGCTGACAGGAACAGCAAAATCTGAATACCTGAATTCCATACCAAGTTAAATATATCCGTGGTCAACGAGTTTATCATTTCAGTCAATGAATCGCTGATATTCATAATTCCTAAATAATTTAACAGCTGATCTACAAGGTTTGTTTCAAACATTGTACTGAACTGATCAGATCCTCCTGCATATCCGCCTGTATCCATATTACCATTAATAATGCTGATAACCGGACCTGTTGCAATAATTACCGGCAGAAAGAATACTGATCTTGCAAATGTTCTTCCTTTAAATTTCTGATTAAGAATTACAGCAATGAAAATTGAGAATATCAAAATCAAAGGAGTTCTTAATGCAGTATCTTTCAGCATAGCAACTAATGCTTTTGAATATTCTTGGTCGTGTCTGAAAGCATCCACATAATTATGAAGACCAAAGTTTGTAAGTGAAAGTCCGCCTGTTGCTACCTGAGTATCATAGAACGAATAGATTAATGATTTTATCAATGGAACAATGAAAAAGTAAATTGAACCGATTGCCCAGATTGCAATAAAACCATAACCATACATAGCTTTACGCTTTTCATAAGGAAGCTTTATTCCCTTATGCTTTGGAGGCTTTGTTACAGCTTTTGTGTCTGCTGCACTACTTGTTTTACTCATAAGCTTTATTTACCTCCTTCTATAGCGTCAGTAAGGTTGATAACTTTTCCGTCTACTGTTGCAGTTCCAGCAGCCTTATCAATTACTATTACTACATTTTCGGAATCCTTAGTGTATGTAGTTGTAATTGTATTTTTGTCATCGCTTACTTCATATTTTGAAATAGTCATTCCTGAAACACCTGAAAGCACTTCATCAGAAATCTTATATTGCTTTGAAGCTACATCAATCCAGCCCTCATAATTTGAGTAATACAAATCATCATACTCAGTATCCTTAAGCTCTGAAGCCTCTTCATAAGTCATATCGTAATGAATTGCTGAACCTGCAGCAAGTGCAAGAAGGAATGTTTCATCTGAACTTGAGCTTGCATTAATTGGTTTTGTTGAGTATGGAACATAACCGTGAACTACCATCTGATAGAATGGAATATCAAGGTCTGTTACATTATAACCGCTTGAATATACAGGTACGTTTGTGATATGTGAAGCGTATGGAATGACATAAGCGTTAGCGCTGTCAGCAAGAATGCTGCCAACTTCCTTAGACGCCTTTTCATAGCCTGCAACTATTGTTTCCATTGTTTTTTCTCTGCTGTAAGCGTCTTTCTTTGAATGATCACTTACAAGCTTTGTTGAATAATCGCCGAAACCAATCGTCTTCAGGTTGTTATCCTTATAGCTTTCAGTCATTTCATCAAAAATCTTAGTATAAACATTAGGAGCAATAAGTGCAGGAGAAACTCCCTTTTCAGCTACTCCAAATGCAGGACTGTAAGAACTTTGTCTTGAATAAGCATTTGAAATTCTAATTGCTGTACTTGTCAGAGTCATATAACCGATACGGCCAGAATCCATCTGGAAGTTATTCATTGACGGATAAACCTCTGCACCGCTGTTATTGACAAAATCAAAGAACTCATCGTCACCGCCTAAAGTACCAGAAGGTTCAACTTCTGTAGATACTTCATTTTTAATTGATTCGTTTGTCCAGTCGTTGTAATTTGCAACGATGTTTTCAATACCGTTATTTTTAAGCTTGCTGACAATTTCAGCTGCCTGACTGAATCCTGTAATTTCTGTTTTCAAACTAATCGGAACGCCGACAATAGATTTAGTTTTCATTACGCCGCCAAACAAATCTACATAGAAATTAGTCTTGTCTTCATTTATCTTTGAAGTAAGCCCTTTATTTTCAATAAGATAATTTCTATAAACCTCTGCACAATCAGCATAATTTATATCCTCATCTTTATCAAGCGGGAAATACTTAATGCCGAAACGCTTGCCCTTGATATCACCATTCTTTTCAAATACAGTAATTTCATTTGAACCTTCACCGCTCATAAAGAAGCTGTCTGAACCTCTTGTTTCAAACTCAAAATAGCAAGAGTTATAAGCCTGTTTGTTTTGACCGCTAACCTGTGCTTTAGCAGTAACGTTTGCATCGCCGTCTGTTGCTACCGCAACAATTCCGGATTTGCCTGAAACTGTTGCAATAACCGGCAAGTAAGCCTGTTCATTTACATGAGGAGCACTTAGCGGAACTGTTGTGTAATCTCTTCCGTAAATCTGATGTGAATAAGAAGAATAATTTGTTTTACCGTTGTTGTAGTTAATTACAGCGCCGCTTCCATCAGGAACTATCATATATCCTTC
>CAMWVM010000241.1 GCA_947177715.1 uncultured Ruminococcus sp. | reverse complement strand
TGTCTACGAGGGCATATTTGTTAAAGGGAATCATTTTACCCCTACCCTCGCCTTTTAAACTTTTAATTCCTGCAAAAGCAGTAATTATTGTTCCTACAGAACCAGTAAGTCCAGTGAATTTATCTAATGTGTTTACCAATCCGTCTAATAATGATATTGCTGTTTTGGCACTGCCACTGTCAACAAAATTATTGACAAATTTTGTCCATGTATTTGTTAATTTATTAAGATTGCCTTCCCAACTATCGGCGGTTTTTTGTGCTTCTTCAGCAGCAGAACCTCCACCTTGTGAGAATTCAGAAAGCATCTTTTTATATGTATCCCAGTTGCTCAATAATACGTCTAAAGCGTTGGCTCTAAGCTTGCCTCCAACTGCACTTAACAAATTTGCACGTTTTGTATCAGTAGAATCTAACTTGCTATAAGCTTGTGATAAATCTTCCAAAATGGAAACTGGATCACGCAATGAAAGAACACCATTTTTCATTTCTTTAAATGAAACACCTAAAGCTTTAGCTGCATTTTCATATTTAGTAAATGATTCTTCATCGAACGTTTCGCCTGTTTCTTCATCTGTATAGCCTTTAATTTGCTGTAAATTAATTAAAATGGCTTTAAATGCATTAGCCATTTCGCTACCTGATTGCTTACTTTTTGCAACCATAGTTCCTAAGATAGCAGTTAATTGATCTTCGGCAATTCCAGCATTAGCAGCTTGAGAAGCAACAATAGAAGTAGCATCCGCTAAGTCTGACATGTTTACGGAATTGTGGTTGGTTACATAATTCATTCCATCAAGTGTAGCATTTAATTTCTTAACTTCACCATTATATTTATATGCTGCATCCGTAGCAATCAAATATTGATTTGCTAATTCAGCAGTCATATCTCCTGCGGATTGAGTCAGAGTTGATAATTCAGCCATCTCTTCAGGATTTTCATATCCTGATCTGCTCATTTCCTGAACGCCAAGCAAGTAATCGCTTGCCTTTTGTCCGTATTTACTTGCTACATCAAAAGCATTTGTTCCCAATGCGGTTAATTCTGAAGTAGACATATCAGAAGTCTTACTAATTTCAGTAAGAATAGTATCCATTTCTTTAAGTTCAGTTACAGCTTCTCTTATTTGACTTGTTACTTCGGATACAGCATTTCCAATATTAAACCAACTCGTGAATTTCTGCAAACGGTTCTTTATATTGTCAAACATACTTTTGCCAGATTGATTCGTAGATTTAGCGTATCTATCTAAGGCTTGAAATTCTTTCATTAAAGAAGTCAGTTTTAGTTTATCGGCACCTTCAACCTGAGATTGTATCCTTGTCATGGCAAGTATTAGACTTTCACCAGCTTTGGTGTTTTCATTAAGCCATTGTTTTATTCGACTAGAAAATTTTTGCTTATCAAGGTCTAAATTTATAGCTTCAGTCTTTTTTTTTCTTAAAGTATCAAAATCATTGCCTAATTGCATAACTTCCTTTTGTAAGGAATTAAAAGCAGAAAATTTTTTATCTGAAGTTGCAATGCTTTGAAATTCTTGCAAATGTTGAAGTATATTATCTATTTCATTGCTAAAATTACCAGAGATATGAAAATCAGAATTATTTATATTATTTCGTATTTCGTTAAACTTGTAATTCAAAGAATCAAATTGTTTGTTTAATTCTTCAACATTCACATTTGTCTGTTTGGATTTTGGTGTTTTACTACCTGAAGATTGGGTAACACCGCCCATTTTTGATATGGTCTTTTCTAAATGTGTAGTATCTATTGTTAATTTAAGTTTAGGGGCAAGTTGATTTAACTGTTTTTGAATAACCTTTTTAGTATTATTACTATTTAAATTAGCTATTAATTGGAATTTAGCATTTTTATTTACGTCATTACTAATTCGATTTAAGCTTTTCTTAATATTTTCAGTTGTTTTAGCTGTTAATAATTTACCTTCTAAACCTATTTGAAAATTTGCCATTTAATCACCACTCTTTCATTTTATCTCTACTGAAAAACCTTTGCTTACTAAATGTTCCCTAAACTTGTCCAATAAAAAAGTTGTGTTCGATATTTCTTTTTCGGTTGGTTGCCATAACTTCAACCCTTTCTTTCCGTTTTGTGAAAAACTTGTACCATGTAGTCCTTGATCAGCCCTGTCTAAAATAGCTTTTTCACTAAAACCTTTCTGCAATCCATTGTGATGCATACTGTTATAATCAAGTAAAACTTTTGATTTAAATTTGTTTTTACTTTGTTTAACGTCTGTTGCAATACATGAATGTAATAGTTGATATGTGCGTTTATATGTTTTAGGGTCATAATCATCATACCAATCAGAAATAAATTCATCAGCCAAACTATGTACTTGGGCTGTTAAATCTTTCATTGTTTCATATAAGAGATTTTGCATGGCTCTTTTCAATTCTGTTGTGTTTTTAGCAATCATTTAAATCACACACCAATTGCTTTATTTGAACAGTTATCTTAAAGGACATTATGAAATCTGAATATTTACTGATCATTAGTATCACCAGACACTTTTGTATTTTTATTCTCATCGTGAATACGGTTGGCTAATGTTTCGGCAAATGCTTTCTTGTCTATATCCTTAATATTTTTAGTTAAATCCGTCATAACAGGTACAAGGTTAGCCATATCAACACCTTTAAATTGATTTTTCATATTGTTAATAAAATCAGTAATTGTATCAATTAATATACTGAAAGAAGTATTTAATGGGGTAATGTTAGCTTGAGAAGTATAGTAATGATCAAGTTTCTCATTTATCACACGTACCATATCAGAATAAACTGTTACTTGAATTGGTAATTCAATAATGGTTGAAAAATAATCCGATAAAATAAAATCTGTTAATGATGTTTGGTCATTTCCGCATTTAAACTTAATAGAATCAAGATTATCCCATTCCTTAACTATATCAATGTTGCCGTTTTTATCTATATTAACTATTTTGTAATCCATAAACACAATGGCAAACATAAGAGCAAGGTAAAAATTTTTATATTCGATTCCATCTGAAATTGTGTTTTCTACAACACCGTTTATAAATGAAACATATTTATCATAAGTAATTTTATTTGGCATAAATTATAGTCCTTTCATTTTTAAAATATATTTATTAAGTAGAAACTTCAATTGTATGTACTG
>CAMWVM010000240.1 GCA_947177715.1 uncultured Ruminococcus sp. | reverse complement strand
CCAAGGATCTTGCATTGCGGAGTTTGGTCCTCCTGAAAGCACACCTGATGGAGCATAAGGGAATGAACTATCAAGAAGTCCAGACCAGTAACGATGGTGAACATACTTTGTTGCGTGGTCGCCATAGCCTGTTACATAAGAATAGTCACCTGCATTACGTCCGAAAATATAATCCATTGCCGATGCCACACCGCTAGCATATTTATCTGAATCATTCTTGTTAAGGTCAGCAGCATAAGCAATAACCATAGCATTATTTACAACCATGGAGTTTGAGCCCCATTCATATCCGTTAAATACCGTATCTCCGCAGTTTGTTTTATCCATAAATTCTGTCGAAACATACGGATTGCCATAACCTTGCTGATTTTCAATATGAATATATTCATCAGCTGCCTTAGTTATGGAGTCTTTCACCATTTCAGCTTCTGATTCTGTAAGTTTTTCTTGATAAAGTGAAAGAGTAAGAGTACCCAAACCAGCAGTAGTTCCCCATGTGAATGATGTCTTAGAACCTCCGTTTTCACCACCCACAAGACTTGTTGTAATGCTGAAAGCCTTATCGTCAGGAGATGCACCGATATTTGTATTTTTATATGCTTTTAAATCTGTATAGTATTTGTTATCACCTGTTGCTGCATAAAGCTCACAAGCTGCCCAATAGAAATCGTCCTCAGCATAAGTATCACCATAAGCTCCGCCTCCGATCGCCTGATCAATAGGAGCAAAATTCTCAGGATCATTCTCAGCAGCAGCATACGCACGTATTGCGGCATTCAAGCATTTATCTGCAAAATCATCATCAATTCCTTTCCACAGACGATAAGCTTGAGCTGCTGTAGCTGCAAGATTCAATGTTGCACAAGTTGAAACAGGTTTTACAATTCGTGTATTTATGTCGTCAGCAGGAGCAACAGCAAGACCTGTCCATTTATAGTCCTGCATTTTATGGTAAACCATTCCGTCTTCTCTCTGCATTTTCAGCATAAAATCAAGTTCATACCTTGCTTCGTCAAGAAGGTCAGGATATCCGTTTCCACTCTCGGGAATTGACAAAGCTCCGTCATCAAATTTGGAGGTATCTTTAGTTACCAATTTAGCTCTTTCATACAAGTTTTGGAGAGTCCAAACTGAGATGCCACCGTTTACAACGTATTTACCGTGGTCGCCTGCATCATACCAACCACCTGTAACATCAAGAGTACCATTATCTTTTTCAATGTCTGAACCGTCACTATTATAGGCATTGATCCAGTGGGCCTGAATATATGCTATATCAGGATTGTGACCAGCAGTATGAGAAAGCTTATCTTTATCACCTGAAGAAATATATTGCGATTCAATATCAATACCTGAACGATTCTGATAGAAATAATTCAATGAATCCTTAAGTATACCGCTGAAAACTTCATTTGAAGCAGAATCAGAAGCCTTACCTATATTAAAACTATAACTTATTGAATCGTTACATTCAATATAATAAGCACCGATGTTTTCTCCGCTTAATCCGGCTACAGAATCAACTGTATTAAATTTTGTAAAATCAATAATCTGAACATAATCTCCGGAATCATAATCCGCACCCTTAGGTGTCGTTTCTCCTGTGTAGACAATTTCACCTGTTTTGGTGCTTATAATATTAAAAGGTTTTGGGATGTCATCGCCTTCATCAACTACAAGAGTTGCTTTTTTATTAAGACCTGCAATATAACCCATCTGATTTACAAGTATTTTATTTCTCTCATAAGCCTCTGTTATAGGATAATTTGACTTATTATCGGTCATATCAATAAGCGACATATTATCAAACTTAAGCTCTGTTCCCTCCGGGAAACAAATGAATGGAGTATACTGTCCATCGCCCCCAAAGTGGAAGGTATACTCAGCAGTACCTTTAACAGTTTCATCAGCTGTAAATTCATAAGCAACTGTTACCCATTCATCAGCAGGAATGAGATCGTTTTTCCAAGCATCCCAGCCTTGACCGAATTCTACCTTTTTACCGGTAGTTTTAGCTTTCCTAAGAGCAGTTTCAATTTCTTTCTGAGTAGCTGTAGTGCTCAAAGTAGGCATATTAAGAACCATACCGTTTCCATGCCATAGTTCCTGATCATTATCAACCATATTACCGATTTTAGCATACATATGACCTTCATTTGTAGATTTAACGCTGTAAGTAATACGATAAGTGTGACCTTTTTCAATCGTTAGACCTCTATGACGGAACTGACAGTCCCATCTATCCTCACCGTCGTTTGACTTTCCTCCTGGATTAATAATAGTAATGTTATATGTACCACCGGAAATGTCAAAAGAAAGTTTACCAGTCATTGATTCACAAACGTGCCATGGAAGACCTTTGCCATAGTTAAAATCTGTTTCACCAAGCTCATTATTTGATAGATTTCCACTTTCATCCGGTAAAAACGAATCTGAATCATCGGTATCACTTGAACTGTCGGTGTCAGATGAAAAATCCAAATCACTTTTTCTTATTCCGATAATTTCTAACTTTGTTATAATCGTATTGGTTCCTTTAACTTCAATCTGTTTAGTGTTTGCCAATTTTTCAAGTTCGGCATTTGTAAGCTCACGGGAATATGTAGTTTTACTTCCAATTTGATACCAGTTTTCAATAGTTGAAAACTCATGATTATCATCATAAGCAAACAACTGAATTCCTGCATAATCAGAACCATCTTTCAGAGTGGCTTTTATAGTAATTGTTTTCCAAACACTGAAATCCACATCAACTGTAATGCCATCTCCAATATCTTCACTTCCCGTCCATAGTGTTTCTGTTATCACAGTATTTTCAGTTACACTTGAACTATCGCTTTTATCAGATGATGTTTCTAAGCTTGCAGTTGAATAATTTGCCGACACCATTTTACTGCTTATGTTTTCGCCCAATGGTGTCACCAATGCACATACCGCAATTGAGAAAGACATCAATCCTGCGATCAGTTTTTTCTTTTTCAAAAGATCTCCTCCTAAATAATATAAAAATATGTCGATAAAACACGAATTATAATTATATCACAGACCTCCTCAAAAGTCAATAAATTTGTTCTTTGAGATTTATATAATGGTGTATCATTAAAATAAATACATTGTAACGATAAAAAACCTGCGAAAAATCAAACAGCCCCTCACTCCTAAAAGTG
>CAMWVM010000239.1 GCA_947177715.1 uncultured Ruminococcus sp. | reverse complement strand
GTTGAATGACGGGCGATGCCTCTTATTGAAAAATGAAATGAAACTTGAGAAAACGAGAGAAATAGAGATATCAAGAGAGAAAACGAGCGTTTGAGGGGTATAAATTAAAAATTCGTCATTTTGGCTATTGACTTTGATTTGACATTAGTGTATAATGTATAACGTTGCAAATTGAGTATGCAGATCATGCTGAATTTCTCTGCATATGAAGACTATATTAATTTGAACGGAGGAAAAAATATGTCAACTTATATGCCAAAAGCAGGCGACATCACTCGCAAGTGGTATATTTTAGACGCTGAGGGTGTATCTCTCGGTAGAGTAGCAGCAAAGGCTGCACATATTCTTCGCGGAAAACATAAACCAACTTATGCTCCGCATGCTGATTGTGGTGACCATGTAATCATCATCAATAGCGATAAAGCTGTTCTTACAGGAAAGAAACTTGAACAGAAATCTTATAAATGGCATACTGGTTGGATCGGCGGTCTTAAGGAAATCAAGTATGATAAACTTATGGCTGAACAGTCCGACAGAGCTATGACAATCGCAGTAGAAGGCATGCTTCCAAACAATACATTGGGACGTGCAGCTGCAAAAAGACTTAGAGTATATAAGGGCGCTGAGCATAATAACGCTGCTCAGAAGCCGGAAAAATACGAACTTTAATTGAGAGGAGCAATTTAGATGTACGAATCAAAGAAACCATATTTCTATGGTACAGGTAGAAGAAAACATTCTGTTGCCCGTGTTCGTGTTTATGAGGGAACAGGTAAAATCACAATCAACGGCAGAGATATTGATGATTATTTCGGCCTTGAAACATTAAAACTTATCGTTCGTCAGCCATTTGGCGTAACAGATACAAACGGAAAATATGATATCGTTTGTACAGTTGCAGGCGGCGGTGTTACAGGTCAGGCAGGAGCTATCAGACATGGTCTTTCAAGAGCTTTGCTTCAGGCAAATGATGAATATCGTGCACTTCTTAAGAAGGAAGGCTTCTTAACTCGTGACCCAAGAATGAAGGAAAGAAAGAAGTACGGCTTGAAAGCAGCTCGTCGTGCTCCACAGTTCTCAAAGCGTTAAAAGATTTTTTCAGAAACGCCTGTTTTACGGTATTTTCGAGAAATTCTTACAAAGTTGTTCAACAAATTGTTCAACTAAAAACTGTGAATGTAAACCTCTTTGTCGGGAAACCGACAGAGAGGTTTTTTGGTTTATGTCAGTTCATCGGAAAGTTTATCATCGATCGTGTCAGCAAGGCGAATTTTCTGCTTTTGAAGAACATCGGCATAAATGTTGGCTGTAACACCTATATCGCAATGACCGAGATGTTCAGAGATCACTTTCAGGTCTACTCCACTGTTAAGCAAAAGTGTAGCATTGCAATGACGGAGCTTATGTAGCGTCATATCCTCAAATTCCGTTCCTTTCGTCATACGCTTCAAGGAATGGTACACAGAGTTGCGGTCACGGTAGTTACCCAAACCCGAAGGGAATACCATTTCAGGGTGAGCGTACTTGTTTACGAGCGCTGTTTTCAGCTTATCGACATAGGCTTGCTGATCTCTGAGACACCTCTCAACGGTCGAATTCATGGCTATCAAACGAACACTGCTTTTTGTCTTTGGTGAATCAAGGTAGTATTCCCCGTTGACATTTGACAGCGTATGGTGAATGAATATCGTTTTCTTCTCAAAATCAATATCCTCCCACGCTAAACCAAGGCATTCCCCGATTCTCATACCTGTGAACAGTAGAACGATCAGAATACGCTTCACGTCTTCGTCCCACGGCTTGTCACGGATAAGGTGGAGAAACCGCTTTGTTTCCTCCTCAGAAAGAGAATAACGCTTGCCTGTGTCCCTTTTCTTCGGAATAATCACGTTCTGACAAGGATTTTCCCTTGCAAAGCCCTGCTGTAAAGCTCTGCGGTAAATGCTTTGCACCACAATATAGACCTTTCTTACCGAGATTGCATTCAAATGATGCTCTTTGCCAAGCACTTTCAGAAGTTCGGTCAGCATCGGCGTGGTGATGTCTTTGAGCTTCTTATTACCAAGAATCGGAGCGATGTGATTTCTGTACTGACTTTCATAGTTCTGAACAGTAGTAGGCTTCAATTCTTCGGGAGCATAGTTCTCAAAATACCATTCAGCCAATTCTGAAAAACGCATATTCTCGTTGAGCTGTGCGTAACCCTTGCAGTGCCTTTCAAACTCAAAAGCGTACTCCTGTGCCAGTTTTTCTGCTTTTTTCGGTGATGTACCTTCCGGCGGAACATAGGTTGTGGATTTGACGATCTGCTTTCCGCTGATGTCACGTCCTGTGAAAACTCTTATAAGAAACTTTCCGTTTCTGTTTGTAATATTTGCCATATTATCTCCTTTACGGACTATGGCATATCTCGCATTCTAATTGTAGCGCGCTATTTTGTTTCTGTCAAGCGTTTTTGAGATATGCCATAGCTTTTCGTCTTTTATTCTAACTCTTTGTTTCTTGTTTTGTTGAACTTATACCGGGCAAAATCCTCCGACAAACCGCAGGCAGAAATAAACGCCTTAGCCTTTTTAAGCTCACGGGAAAGCTTGTCCTCTCTGCTGATACGCTTTGCTTCCTTTTTCAGCTTGTCACGGGTGAACATTCCCCGTTCTTCCTCGGATTTCTTGTAGGCGGCAAGCTCCGTAGAAACTGCTTCAAGCTCCGCCTTAGCAGCGTCACGCTCCTGCATCGCAGTGTCATGTTTGGCTTTGAGTTTTTTGGTATTCTTTACCATAGCCACATACTTCTTGGCGGTATCGCTGAGTTTGTCATAATCTTCTTTGAAGAGAGTGACTTTTTTGCCGAACACAGACTCCTTAACTTCAATACCCTCGATCTCATCGAGTTTGACTTTCTTCTTGGCTGCCTTGTCGAGTTCAGCACGAGCTTCATCACGCTCTGCAAGCACCTGCGCTTTTTCTTCGTTCAGCCGCCTGATCTCGTCCTCATGCTCGCCGTACTCCTGCACGGTATAACTGTACCCTCTGGACTTCTTCGGTTCGGATATTTCAATGCTGTGAGCCGCGCAAATCTGGTGCAGGACTTCCCACTCGGATAACCGCCAACGGTTAATCGCATTTGCACCCTTGCCATATCCCATTTCTTCAAGTGCCTTCGCCATAGCGT
>CAMWVM010000238.1 GCA_947177715.1 uncultured Ruminococcus sp. | reverse complement strand
GCTTGTTCCTGGAGCAAGATCCTTATCGGTAAACTCAAGATTTCCGCCCTTTGCTATTCTTTCATATTTATTTGTTAAAGTGTTGTAACGGTAAACTATGTAGCCGTCAGCTCCGCTTGTCTTATTCCATGTAAGCTTAATTGTACTTTCAGAGGTTGAGGACGCCGTAAAACCTGTAACATCAGCTGGGTTTGTAACCGCCGTGATCTCGGGATACGACTTACTTAACACTTCTTTTCCGTCTACAGTTTTATACGCTCTTACCGCATATTGATAGCTTATTCCTGGAGCAAGATTCTTATCGGTAAACTCAATATTTTCGTCCTTTGCTATTCTTTCATATTTATTTGTTAAAGTGTTGTAACGGTAAACTATGTATCCGTCTGCTCCGCTTGTCTTATTCCATGTCAGCTTAATTGCGTTTGCGGAGGTTGCAGAAGCTTTGAAGCCAGCAACATTTGGTAACGTATCCAAGTAGCTGAAAACGAAACCATTTGCTTCAGCATAGTCCTCGCCTTTTGTATTAGCGTAACATTTGATTTTAAAAGAGGTTATAGGAATATAGTATATAACATTATTCACTTCGTCATAATCGCTGATTTGATATCCAAAGGCCAAATCTCCAATGTCGCTTACGCTTTTGGGGATAGATATACTGCTTAGACTCCAACAATCTCCGAATGCTAATTCACCAACTGATTTTACGTTGGTTGGGAGTGTTATATTTTTAAGATTAAAACAACTATAAAAAGCATAAGAGCTGATGTTTTTTACACTGGCTGGAATTTTAACGCTTTTCAAGCTCGTACAGCCTATAAAAGCGGCATAATCAATGTCTGTTACACCATTTGGAATCGTTACGCTGGTAAGGCTTTTACAATTCATAAAAGCGCAGGGTCCAATATGTGTAACTTTCTTGCCGTTTACAGTTGAAGGAATCGATAAGGAAGAGGCTGAACCATTATAATAAGTTATTATAACAGTTCCGTTATTAAGAAGTTCATACTGATAGTCCCCCAAGGTTTCGGCACTTGCTTCAATTCCGCTTGTGCCAAACACATCCCTGACGCTTTCACCCCAAGGAGTAACCATCACTGTCAAAGACATTGCCAAAGACAGTATTACTGAAATTATTTTTTTCATAGACATTCCCTCCAGATTACATATATATTTAATTGTATCATTATGTAATTTTACAACATTTCGACACAAATGTCAATAAAAACAGCTATACATTTCATACAAAAATGTATAGCTGTTTTATACAACATGCAGTTAATATCAGGAATGATTCTCTGTATATTTGTTATTTTCTTTTAACAGCACATGAAAGCTTTCACTTTCAATAAGGGGGATGCCCCTTAGAGGTGGCGGACATTAGTCGTAGGTTATAAAGATACATCAACCGTTAATTAATCTGCTTTTTTATCGGACTTATCACTTTCTTCACCAATTCCGTCAATAACATAAACAAATTTAACCGCACCATCCATGTCTTCTGAAATACCTGAATAGCTGTTGTATTTCTTAGAAGCCTCAGATAAAGCTTTCAGTCTGTCGATCAACTCTGACGCATCGCCATCAAACAATTCAACTATCTTCTGAATTGCTTCATCATTAAACTTGTTCATTCCTTCGTCAAGAGTTTTTGCACCCTCATTAAGCTTATTAACTCCTTCAATCAACGTTGCACTGCCGTCTTTCAAGGTCTTTACACCGCCTGTAAGCTTTTCGCTTCCGGCAGACAATGATTTTGCACCGTCGTCAAGAAGAATGCTTGAAGAATAAAGTTCCTTTGTACCTCCGAAAAGTTTTGAAGCACCAGTATTCAGCTGTAGCAAACCATTATCAAGTTCCTTTGAACCGTCCGCAAGTTTTGAGATACCTGTGTCAAGGGAATTAAGACCACCTATAACCTTTGATGAACCGTCTTTCAATGAGGAGATTCCGCCGTTAAGCTGTGATGCTCCGCCTGCAACCTGCTTTGCACCAGAATTAAGCTGCTGACTTGATTTGCTAAGTTCTGTTGTTGCAGAATAAAGCTGACTGCTGCCGGTTTGAAGCTTTTTCAAACCGCTGTCAAGAGATGATGCTCCTGCTGAAAGACCTTTTTCTCCATTAATGCCCTCATCAAGTTTTTCAATCCCTGAAGAAAGCTGCTGTGACCCAAGTTTTAACTGCTCTGCTCCTGATTTTATAAGTCCTTCGCTTCCCAAGTTCTGCAAGACTTTTTCCTGACCTGCAATGGTTTGCTCCAAGGTTGCTATCATTGTTTGAACTTCAGGAGTTGGTACCTGCTGATATAATTGCTCAAGTCCTGCGAGAACCTGTTTGTTTGCTTCTATTGTCTGAGAAAGACCAGCATAAGCGCTGTCAATTCCGGAGGAAAGTGCTGTTGCTCCATTTGCAAGTCCTTCTGCGCCTGCGGAAAGATCCTTAACTCCTTTACCTACAGTTTTTGCACCATCAGCCAGAGCCTTTGAACCTGATTTTGCACTGTCAATCCCAGCTTTAAGTTCGCCTGTTTTTTCATTCAACTGCTTTGTACCAGACTGAAGCTTTTCTGTACCGCTATATAAATCAGAAGCTCCCTTTTCAAGAGATGTTCCTCCTGTAGACAAGTCATTAACACCTTTTTCAAGAGTACCCGAACCATTTACCAATTCCTTTGAACCATCCTGCACCTGTGAAAAGCCTTTGACTAATTCGGAAGAACCTTTCTTTGCAGATGAAATTCCTGTAGAAAGTGTTCCTGTAGAATCGCTCAGTGTTTTTGCACCTGAAGTTAATTTATTTGTACCGTCAGCAAGTTTTTTGGCACCGCTGTCAAGCTCCGCAGAACCGCTGTAGAGAGTATTTACACCTGAAGACAGGCTTTTTGCACCGTCAGCCAAATCACTTGTACCCTTATATAATTCACCAGTTCCGTCACAAAGTGCTGTCGCTGCGTCATTTATTTCATTTAATTTGTCTGTAATTTCTTCAACAGAATCTGTATCGTCAAAATCAAGTGCTGAAAAAACCTCATTGGTAACTGCTGTAATTGATGTAGTAGTTTCAAAGTTTTCTACATCAGCAATAATTTTGAAACCGTCAGGTATTTCAACATCAACGTCCTCCAAGTCCTTATCATCAAGTCCCAAGCTTTCAGAAAGTCCAGGGAACGCCAAGCCTGCTACAAT
>CAMWVM010000237.1 GCA_947177715.1 uncultured Ruminococcus sp. | reverse complement strand
ATGGAGGGCGTTACGCCCGTCATAAACGCTATGCGAATCATGGGGAACAACATCAATCAGATCGCTAAAAAGGCGAACGAGATAAACAGCATTTATGCTGACGATTTGGAAATTATCAAAAAAATTCAGGAGGAATTATGTCTTATTTCACCGAAAACACATACCTATAAAACGAATATAAACCATATATCTCCCTGCCAAAAATTAAGGTCTACAACTTTTTTATCGTTAATGTTGTAGACCTCATTATAATCATATTCTATATAGTTTATTTAAATGTATTTTCATATATTTCAAACTCTAAGTCCATATAATAATCGTAATCATTCAATAATTCTTCTTGTTTTTTTATGTACTCATCATAATTGTATTCGTTATAATTGTTATCATAACCTTTTGAAAAAGAATTTGTGTCACTATCATAGACGGCTTCTAAAATACACGCTTCAGAACCATTAATAAATTGAATGGTTTCAACCATATTTGATACTTGAGGTCTAACAATTTGATTTGATATTCTAAATAAATATCCAGAATCAGAATTATGATAGATTTTTATTTCCGTTTGAGGTAAAATATCCATCATTATTCTATCTTTAAGTAAAATGTTTGCATTTTGAGAATCAATAATTACTAATTCAAATTGAGAATACAATGAATACAATAACACAAAATCGTCATGGCCATCATTATTATAATCAAACATCGTACAAATATAAATGTCTGTTACACCAAATGGTGCATCAGATAAATCTAATTCTTTTTTCTCTTTTTCAATAACAGTATTGATATTTTCATTAACAAAATTCTTTTTAGTTAGATTTTCAACACTTTCTGAATAAGCAATTGTTGTATTACTTTCTTCTGAGTTATATGGGAGTGCTTGCCCACAAGCGGTTAAACAAAATAAGAGTGGTAAAAAAAATATTATTCTATTTATTTTCATAATTATATACTCCTCAATTATTAAATATTGTTTATAAAATATGATAAGGTGATACCGCACAAAATGATAAATTGTTCTTATTTTTAACATTGTCTTGTGCAGTATCACTCTATTTCAAACACTACTTAATCATATTATCCAATTCATTTTTTATATCCATAAATTCATTTGCATTATTAGTTGCATTTGGTGACCAACCATCTGGATAGTTATCTGGCTGTATATAGCCTTGACGAAGAGCTTTTAATGAGTTCTTGTTATCACCATATGTATCTACCCAAATACTATATGAAGCACCCCATGCAACTATATTGGCTGCTTCGTCATAAATATTAGTATAATCACCACCCAAACTTTCTATTAGTTCCTTATTTTCTGAAGCATACGTCGGGAAATATATGTCATTAACTTGCACTAATCCAGAAGCTAATCCACTAGAAGCCTCAGAATCAAATCTACTTTCATGCGCCATTACTGCTATAATAAACGTAGGGTCAATATTGAATTCATTACTTGTTGTCATTATTATTTCAGCAAGTTCCTCATCAATATTAACTGTTACATTTTCCCCTTTTTCAACCTCACCGTCATTTACAACAAATACAGTAGAACCATTAAGGTTTAAAATGTCTTTAGTAGTGTACTTAATTCCTGAAGAAACTTCTGTCTTTTTATGGGATACATATGTATTATTTGAACTATTATTTCTTGTTCCATTAAGTGCAGCCTCAAAAGCTTTTTTACCCTCTGGATCGCAAGCATATGGTTCGTTGCCTCTAAGAAGAATACCTGTTATTTGAGAAGCTCGCTTATAAGGATCGTATTTGTTTTTATCCCCTTTAAAGACATTTTCAAATACATACTGTGTTCCATAAGTTTTTTCAAGATTTCTTAAGTAGTTTTCAAAGATTTCTGAATGACTTCCTGTTAAAGCCATTGAAAGCGATGTTGAATCTGTACTTTGAGAATTATTAATATTAACCTTTTCTCCGTTTGATTTTGCTGGTGCTCCGCTTGAAACATCTTCAACTATTTTTAGTGTGACCTTAAGCGCCTTACCATAATTCTGACCTTGCAGAACATTGGAAATAATAGGATTTCCGTTCTTGTCAAGTTTAGTTTCAACACTTGCCGCTGCGATTTCCTGCGGTGTAGAGTTCCTGTTAATTCCGCTTTTGTGCAGATTGGTAAGAGCCTCCGCATACTTCATGCTCTGCTCATATGAAGTAAAGGCAGGCTTACCGTTTGAACCGATAGCAACTCCTGCGGCTTTTGCGGCGAGCTGGCTGTATTCATCATTTGTCAATTTGTTTGAAGCAGTATTGGACTTAGAGGCTGGCTTTGTAGGTGTCTTGGACTGCGGTGTGGTAGCAGGCTTGTTGGTTGTAGTAGGTTTTATGGGTGTCTTAGGAGTTGTATTTTGCTTAGGAGTAATACCCTGTTTGGGTGTATTGTTGATCTTTGGGGCTGTGTTCTGCTTAGGAGTAATGCCCTGTTTGGGTGTATTGTTTGTCTTTGGAGCTGTGTTCTGTTTAGGCGTAATGCCCTGCTTGGGCGTATTGTTGGTCTTAGGAGCAGTATTCTGCTTAGGTGTTGTGTTGGTCTTGGCGGCTGCCGCACTTGCCTTTGCCGATGGAGAAGAATATGTAAACGTGTCCCGACTTGGAGTTGACGTTGTTTTCGATGATGAAGAACTCGACCGAGATGTTGTACTTGTTTTTGCAGCCGCACTTGATTTCTGTGTTGTGCTTGGTCTAGAATACGAATTGCTTCTTGTGTTATACGAACTTGTTGCTCTTACTGCCATTGTAATTACTTCCTCTCAAATTATATCACAATTTTTTTAATTTTACAAGTTAAAATCCAAATTTTAATTTAGGGGATTATTGAAACACTGATGACCGAGGGAAATCGTTATTAAAAATCATCAGCGCTTCAAGTAATCTTACGTCAAATACTTACTTGTATAAGCGGCGTATAAAACGCCATATGTCCCAGTGACAGAACATTCCGAACATGGTATTCACCTCCCTAAAAACAAAATCAGCTTATGTTTCAGTTATAACACAAGCTGATTTAAAATGCAATAGGTTTCCGGTGAACGGTCGTGTTTTGGCGGTGAACGGTAGGTGATTTTCAAATTTTTGGAAAAGCAAGCTCCGCAGAGAAGAATTTTTTGTCGCAGGCATAGGTTCTGAAAAACAAACTGTGTAAATGCATTTTTCAGCTAAAAAAGTCAAGA
>CAMWVM010000236.1 GCA_947177715.1 uncultured Ruminococcus sp. | reverse complement strand
ATGCCCCTTATTGAAAAAGGGAGGTTTTATTTTGGCATATAAGGGTTCAAGACGTCAGCGTGACGGGAGCATTGTTCATAGTCGTCCACAGCGAACTCAACCTGTGGCTCAGGCACGAAAGTCCCTTAATTTCAGATTTATTTTAAGCGAAATAGATAAACCTTTTTTAATACTCGTTCTTGTGCTTTTGGTGTTCGGAATAACTATGATGTTTTCCGCCAGCTATGCGACAAGCATATATGAACAGGGCGACGGATATTATTATCTGAAAAGACAGGCGCTTTTCGGCGGAGTCGGTGTAATTGCAATGCTTATAATTTCAACGCTTGACTATCATTTTTTTCAGAATACGAAAGTGGCATATATTTCGTTTTTCGTTACATTCGGCATAACGCTTTATACTGCGTTTTTCGGAAAAGCCACTGCGGATGCAAACCGCTGGCTTGAACTGGGTCCGATTCAGTTTCAGCCTTCTGAGCTTTTAAAAATTACGTTTATTATAATTTTTGCATACATAATGGCGGTTAATTTTCCGAAGTATAAAAAGATGAAATACTGCATTGTGCCATTTGCGGCAATTTTGGTACTGGTTTGCGGAGTGTTGGCGCTTCAAAGACATATTTCAGCTGTAATGCTCGTGGTTTTAATTGGTGTTACCATGATGTTTGTAAGCGGAATTCCGAGGAAATCCTTTTGGATTTTTGTTGGCTGCGGAGCTGCGGCGGCATTGCTTTTAGTACTTGTAATTATTATTTCGGGAAGCGATAAGTTTTCATATATTACTACAAGATTTCAGAGCTGGCAGGATCCGTTGTCGGATATCAGAGGTGACACGGCTCAGACCTATCAGGGGCTTCTTGCCATTGGATCGGGCGGACTGTTCGGACTTGGATTTGGTGAATCAAGACAAAAATATCTATATCTTCCTGAATCGCAAAACGACTTTATTTTTTCGGTTATTTGTGAAGAACTTGGATTTGTGGGAGCACTGGTAGTAATCTTCCTGTTTTTGATGTTTATTATAAGAGGTTTTTATATTGCGTCAAGGGCTAAGGACAGATTCGGAATGCTTATTGCTGTTGGAATTGTGATGCAGATTGGCTCACAGGCGCTTCTGAACATAGCGGTTGCTTGTAATGCGTTCCCCAATACGGGTATTTCATTACCGTTTTTCAGTTACGGAGGTACAGCGCTTATGCTTCAGCTTGCCGAAGTAGGAATTTTACTGAATATATCAAGACAGAGCAATATTCCGAGATGAATTTTGAATTAATCCTGACATGAGAGGAAAGTTTTAAATGCTGAGAGTTTTACTTGCAGGTGGCGGAACGGCAGGACATGTAAATCCTGCTCTTGCAATCGCTGAAATTATTAAATCACATCATCCTGACGCAGAGTTTTGCTTTGCGGGAAATCCAAACAAGCTGGAAGCAAAGCTTATACCGCAGAACGGTTATCGATTTGAACCGATAATGGTTGAAGGATTTCAGCGCAAGATTAATGCACAAAATATAAAAAGAAATGTGAAAGCACTTTATTATCTTTGCAGTACAGGAAAACAGGCTAAGAAAATCATAAAGGATTTTAAACCTGATTTGGTTATTGGAACCGGCGGATATGTTTCCGGACCGGTGGTTAGAAAAGCAGCACAGATGGGAATTAAAACTGCAATCCATGAGGCGAATGCTTTTGCAGGAGTTACAACAAAGCTCCTTTCAAAAAAAGTGGATAAAATTATGCTTACTGTGAAGGAAACCAAAAATCTTGAACCTTCAGTAATGTCTAAAACTGTGGTTACAGGACTTCCTGTAAGGCAGGCGTTTGAACTGAAATCGAAGGCGGAGGCAAAAAGCGAGCTTGGTTTTGCTGAAAATGAAATCTGTATTCTTTCGTCGGGCGGAAGCTTGGGTGCAAGAGTGCTTAATGAAAATATTGCAAGGCTTCTTAAGTGGTACCAGGACAATGGTGTGAAAGTAAATCACATTCATTCATACGGTACTTATACAGGTTATTCAAACTATGTTGAAAGCCTTGAAGAACAAGGTGTAAATGTTAAAAACAATAAAAGACTTATTGTCAAGGAATATATAAATATGCCTCTATGTATGGCGGCAGCAGATCTTGTTATTACAAGATGCGGTGCAAGTACGTTGGCAGAGCTGGAGGCAGTGGGCAGAGGAGCAATCTTGATTCCGTCGCCTATGGTAGCTGAAAATCATCAGTATCACAACGGCATGGTATTGCAGAACGCAGGGGCAGGATTTGTTTTTGAAGAAAAAGATATAAAAGAAAATACTATTATTGATAAGGTAAGTGAACTGATAAACAAGCCTGAAAAGCTGGAGAAGCTATCTGAAAATGCTGCGGCTTTGCATATCAGCGATACTAACGACAGAATTTACAATGCAATCAAACCGTTGATCTGTACAGATTAAAATTTGCTTGCAAGTTATAACTTAGGCAAGATGTCCCCCCAGCCTCCAACCTATCCTTTCGAATAGCTGTGGCGGCGGGAGCCATTATGTTTTTAGTAGGAGTAGAACCTCCCACTAAAAACGTCAGTTGAAGCTGATCTTGCCACGTTGAAAACGGGCAAGCACTTATTGAAGGTACATAATTAAAGCTGTATCATGACTAAATTATCAGGCTTTTCACCTATATGTAAGGAAATGCATAATATATTTTATGAATTTCTTTGTAAGGGAGAGAAGCTTTATGCAAAGGCTTAGAATAGAAGGCGAAAAGCGAATTAACGGTGAGATCTCAGTGCAGGGAGCAAAGAACAGCGCGCTGCCGCTGCTTTCGGCCTGTGTGCTTTCAAAAGGCGAAGTGACATTACATAATTGTCCAAGGCTTTCAGATGTTTTTGCGGCTTGCAGAATTCTAAGCTGTCTTGGCTGTTCATGCAGCTTTGAGGGAAACACTGTATTGGTTAATTCTTCAGGTATATCCAAAAGCTATGTGCCTGATGGATTAATGCGTGAAATGAGATCGTCCATTGTATTTTTGGGTGCAATTTTGGGTAGATTGGGAAGATGTTCACTATCTTTTCCTGGAGGATGCGAACTTGGTCCTCGTCCCATTGATATGCCTGTCTCTTATACCCAACTGACGCTCCCGACGACTAGTCGAGTGTAGATCTCGGAGGTCGCAGAATCATTAAAAAAAAAAAAGGGGGGGGGGGGGGGGGGGGGGG
>CAMWVM010000235.1 GCA_947177715.1 uncultured Ruminococcus sp. | reverse complement strand
ATTCTGCAATGCTTGCTATGAAAAGGGCAGTGGAATCATTGGGCACAACACCCGATTTGGTTTTGGTGGATGGCAATAAAAAGCCTGATTTAAATATTGAAACCCAAACAGTGGTCAAAGGCGATGCAAAATCTCAGTCGATTGCCGCAGCATCAATTCTTGCAAAGGTTTCAAGAGATAGATATATGCTCCAAATGGCAGAGAAATATCCCCAGTATCAGTTTGAAAAGCATAAAGGCTATGGAACTAAGCTCCATTATCAGATGATTGACCAGTTCGGTGAATCACCAATACATAGACCAAGCTTTCTGAAAAAGTATTATGCAAACAAAATCAAATCGTGATATTGGGTATGCAGGTGAAACTGCCGTCTGTAAATTCCTGCAAAAAAACGGTTATGAAATACTTAAAAGAAATTATACAATTCGAGGCGGCGAGATTGATATAATTGCAAAGAAAAATGACTGTATTGCTTTTGTCGAAGTTAAAACACGAAAATTTGGTGCTCTCCAGTGTGGGGAAGAAGCCGTAACTAAATCAAAACAAAAGCGTATAATCAAAACTGCTCAAAGATATTTTAGCTTACTTGATGAACCATTCAGCGGAAGATTTGACGTTGCAGTGGTTGAAATGAGCGGCGAGGAAATCAAAAAAATAAAGTATTATGTGTCAGCTTTTGATGCAAGTACTGATTAAATAAATAACGGAATTTTCCGATAAAAGTTAAGAAGGGTGAATTTTTATGTATTACAAAAGTACAAGAAACAGCAGTGTTAATGTTACATCTGCACAGGCTATCGCACAGGGTATATCAAAGGACGGCGGATTGTTCGTTCCTTCCGAGCTTCCGAAAATTACTTTGGACGATGTTAAAGCATTAGGAGATATGTCTTATGCTCAGAGAGCATTCTTCGTGTTCTCAAAATACCTTACTGATTTTACAGACGCTGAAATAAAATATTGCGTTGAAAGCGCATATAATACAAAGAATTTTGACAGCGAGAATATCGCTGAGCTTGCACATCTCTTCGACGGTACTTATATGCTTGAACTCTGGCATGGACCAACTTGTGCATTTAAGGATATGGCTCTTCAGATCCTGCCTTATCTCCTTACCACTTCCGCTAAAAAGCTGGAATTGAACAAGAAAATTGTTATTCTCGTTGCTACTTCAGGTGATACAGGTAAAGCAGCCCTTGAGGGATTTAAGGACGTTCCTGATACAGAAATCCTTGTGTTCTATCCTGATGACGGCGTTTCTGCAATGCAGAAAAAGCAAATGACAACTCAGGAGGGTAAAAACGTAAACGTCTGTGCAATTAAAGGGAACTTTGATGACGCTCAGAACGGCGTTAAAGCTATTTTTACAAATCAGGATATTGCAGACGAGCTGGACAAAAACGGCATGATGTTCTCATCTGCAAACTCGATTAACTGGGGACGTCTTGCACCTCAGATTATCTACTATATTTCAAGCTATGCACAGCTTGTTAAGGACGGAGAAATCGGTTTAGGCGATAAAATCAATATCGTCGTTCCAACAGGTAATTTTGGTAATATTCTTGCAGGTTTTTATGCGAAGAAGATGGGTATCCCTGTTAATAAGCTTATCTGTGCATCAAATGCCAATAACGTTCTTACAGATTTCATCAGAACCGGCGTTTATAACAGAAACCGTCCGTTCCATACAACAATTTCACCTTCAATGGATATTCTTATTTCATCTAATTTAGAAAGATTGCTCTATCACCTCTCAGGCGAAAACGATGCTCAGATCAGAGAATGGTTTGGTGCTTTGGCTTCAGAAGGCAAATATGAAGTAAGCAACAGCGTAAAAGAAATGCTTAAGGACGAGTTCTATGCAGGGTGCTGCGACGATATCCAGACAAAGGAATGTATTAAGGAAATCTATGACAAGTATTCATATACCTGCGATACTCATACAGCAGTTGCAGTAAAGGTATATGAGGATTATAAATCTGCTACAGGTGATGAAACAAAGACAATAATTGCTTCAACAGCAAGTCCTTATAAGTTCTCAGGTTCAGTCCTTGACGCTATGGGAATTGATACAAACAGCGACGAGTTTGAACTTGTTGAAAAGCTTGCAGAAGCATCCAAAATTCCTGTTCCTGCTTCATTGGCAGAGTTAAAGAATAAGGATATCAGATTTAAGGAAATTATTGATAAAACAGAAATGAAAGAATTTGTTTTCAAAACACTAACAATTCACAATGCATAATGTGCAATTAGTAGAATTAATGGTTTTGAGCACTATGTAATTCCGTCTGACAGAGATTAGACTTTGTTTGAACCACTGTCAGACGGTTAATTCTGTAAAGAATTATTTAAAAGCAGTAATTAGCTTCTTGCCTTAAAAGTCTTGCACTCTGTTTCGTCACAGCAGTCAGGCTTTGAGCAAGTACAGCAAACATCAATTTTACCAGCTGTGCATTCGCATGAGTTTTTGTTGTAAACACAGTTTGAAACGTCACAGTTGATACCGTAAATTCTATCCTTTTCCATGATATAATCACTCCTTCCGCAACAGTAGTTGCATTTATATTATGTGAACAAAATTGCGATTTATTATGGGAATTTTAGCCGGCAGGAGGTATAATATTGGCGCTGTTTGTAATGGCAGATCTTCATTTGTCCCTTTCAGTAGATAAACCTATGGATATTTTCGGTGGGTGGAAGGACTATGTAAATAAAATTGAATATAACTGGCAGAAAAAAATAAAATCAGAAGATACCGTAGTCATTCCCGGAGATATTTCATGGGCAATGGGACTTGAAAAATCCTATGAGGACTTTAAGTTTATCAATAACCTTAATGGCAAAAAAATTATTTTAAAAGGAAATCATGACTATTGGTGGAATACTAAAAACAAAATGGAAAAGTTTTTTGCAGATAACGGATTTACAACGCTTAATATACTCCATAATAATCATTATGAGTATGAAGGAATAGGAATATGTGGAACACGAGGCTGGATTAACGAAACTTCTGAACCTGCGGATAAAAAAGTTCTTGCAAGAGAAGCTGGAAGACTAAGCATGTCCATAGAATCATCTTTAAAGGCCGGATTGAAGCCTGTAGTGTTTTTGCATTATCCTCCTGTTTACAGTACAAGCTGTAATTATGATATGCTTGAGGTGCTCCATAAATATAATATCAAATGGTGCTTTTATGGTCATA
>CAMWVM010000234.1 GCA_947177715.1 uncultured Ruminococcus sp. | reverse complement strand
GGGTATCGGACATAATCTTCAGGAGCATAGCGTTGTTATGATCAGAGGCGGACGTGTTAAGGACCTTCCTGGTGTACGTTACCATATCATCAGAGGTACTTTGGATGCACAGGGCGTTGCAAACAGAATGCAGGCTAGATCAAAATACGGTGCTAAGAGACCAAAGGCAGGAGCTAAAAAGTAATTAATTTATTTAAGCTTCAAAAAAATTAAGGTGAAAACTCATTGTCGCAAACTGCGAAGACCACAGTTCGTGCAGAGAGATTTATATAAACAGAGCAATAGTTCTGTTTTTGTTAAGTTTCTGCCGGTAACTGACGGGGCTATAGCGTAGGGCTATAGAGCGAGTACCTATGAATTCATTAATGTGAAGGAGGGAATTTAAGTGCCAAGAAGAGGTAGAGTTTCAAAAAGAGACGTATTGCTCGATCCAGTATACAATTCAAAGCTTGTTACTCGTCTTGTTAACAACATCATGTTGGATGGTAAGAAGGGTGTAGCTCAGAAGATTGTATATGGAGCATTTGAAATTGTTGAAGAAAAAACAGGCCGTCCTGCATTGGAGGTTTTTGAAGAGGCTATGAATAATATCATGCCTGAATTGGAAGTTAAAGCTCGCCGTGTTGGTGGTGCAACTTACCAGGTTCCAATGGAGGTTCGTCCTGACAGACGTCAGACTTTGGGTCTGAGATGGATTACAAAGTATTCTCGTGAAAGAAACGAAGATACAATGAAAGAAAGACTTGCAGCTGAAATCCTTGATGCTCTTAACGGAGTAGGCGGATCATGCAAGAAGCGTGACGATACACATAAAATGGCTGAAGCTAATAAGGCTTTCGCTCATTACAGATGGTAATCACAGTATAAATAGGAGGATATTATGGCTAGAGATTGTTCGTTGCAAGATACCAGAAATATCGGTATCATGGCGCATATTGACGCCGGAAAAACAACAACTACAGAGCGTATCCTGTTTTATGCAGGTGTAAACCATAAAATCGGAGAAACTCATGATGGTGCATCCACAATGGACTGGATGGAGCAGGAAAAGGAAAGAGGTATTACAATTACTTCTGCTGCTACAACTGCTTTTTGGAATAAGCACCGTGTTAATATTATCGATACACCAGGACACGTTGACTTTACAGTTGAAGTTGAGCGTTCTTTGAGAGTACTTGACGGTTCTGTTACAGTGCTTTGTGCAAAGGGTGGTGTTGAGCCTCAGACTGAAACCGTATGGCGTCAGGCTGATAAGTATAAAGTACCTCGTATGGTATATGTAAACAAGATGGATATTATGGGCGCTGATTTCTATAACGTTCTTGATATGCTTCATACTCGTTTAAAGACTAATGCTGTTGCTATTCAGCTTCCTATCGGCGCTGAAGAAGATTTCAAGGGTCTTATTGATCTTCTTGAAATGAAAGCATATATCTATAAAAACGACTTGGGTACTGATATTGAGGTTACTGATATTCCTGCTGATATGCAGGAAAAAGCAGAGGAGTATCGTACAGAGCTTCTCGAGCATCTCGCTGAAGTTGACGAAGGCATCATGGAAAAATATTTTGCTGATGAAGAAATCTCAATCGACGAGATGAAAACTGTAATCAGAAAGAGTACTATTGATAATACAATGGTTCCTGTAACTTGCGGTACTTCATATAAGAACAAGGGCGTTCAGAAGCTTCTTGACGCTATCGTTGATTATATGCCTGCACCAACAGACATTGCACATATTAAGGGTGTTAATCCTGAAACAGGTGAAGAATGTGAAAGACCTTCTTCTGATGATGAACCTTTTTCAGCTTTGGCATTCAAAATTGCTACAGACCCATTTGTTGGTAAGCTTTGTTTCTTCAGAGTTTACTCAGGTGTTCTTAAAGCTGGTTCAAGCGTTTATAACGCATCTAAGGATAAAAATGAGAGAATCGGACGTATTCTTCAGATGCACTCAAATCAGAGAAAAGATATAGAGGAAGTTTATTCAGGAGATATCGCTGCTGCAGTTGGTCTTAAGATTACAACAACAGGTGATACACTCTGTGATGAAAAGCATCCTGTAATTCTTGAATCTATGGAATTCCCAGAGCCTGTTATTCAGCTGGCTATTGAGCCTAAAACTAAAGCAGGTCAGGAAAAAATGGGTATTGCTCTTGCGAAGCTTGCAGAAGAAGACCCAACATTTAGAACTTATACTGATGAGGAAACTGGACAGACAATTATTGCTGGTATGGGTGAGCTTCACCTTGAAATTATCGTAGACAGACTTCTTCGTGAATTTAAGGTAGAAGCAAACGTAGGTGCTCCTCAGGTTTCTTATAAGGAAACAATCAAAGCTAATTCAGATGTTGACCATAAGTATGCAAGACAGTCTGGTGGTAAAGGTCAGTACGGTCATGTTAAGATTAAGGTTGAACCTAACGAATCCGGCAAGGGCTATGAGTTCATCAATAATATCGTCGGAGGCGCTATTCCTAAGGAATATATTCCAGCTGTTGATGCTGGTATCAAGGGAGCAATGCAGACTGGTGTTCTCGCAGGATATCCTGTAGTTGACGTTAAGGTTACTCTTTATGATGGATCATACCATGAAGTTGACTCTTCTGAAATGGCATTTAAGATTGCCGGTTCTATGGCATTCAAGGAAGCTATGAAGAAAGCTAACCCAGTAATTCTTGAACCTATTATGAAGGTTACAGTTACTGTTCCTGATGAGTATATGGGCACTGTTATTGGTGACCTTAACTCACGCCGTGGACAGATCCAGGGACAGGAAACAAGACCTGGTACTGCACAGGTTGACGCTCTCGTTCCATTATCTGAAATGTTCGGTTATTCTAATGATCTTCGTTCAAAGACACAGGGTCGTGGACAGTATTCAATGGAACCTCACAGCTATATTGAGCTTCCAAAGTCTATTGCTGAAAAGATTATGGCTCAGAGAAATAAGGAAAATTAATAAATTTTCTTAAAACTATTGCAAAATGTAAATTTATCTGATATAATGTTATCATGTTATGGTAACTCAGAACAATAAAAATTTAAGGAGGAATATTCCTATGGCAAAGGCACATTTCGAAAGAACTAAACCCCATGTAAACATTGGTACTATTGGTCACGTTGACCATGGTAAGACTACTTTGACTGCTGCTATTACAAAGACTCTTGCTCTTAAGGGTCAGGCTCAGTACGAAGCTTATGACATGATTGATAAGGC
>CAMWVM010000233.1 GCA_947177715.1 uncultured Ruminococcus sp. | reverse complement strand
GGTCAGCACACTCTCGGACGAGCTGCCGACGTTGTATGCTACGGAAAAGACGGCAAAATCATCTCCGCTAAAAAGGTCTGCTGCACATTAGAGGACATGGGCGGAATATATGGTATTGGTTATATTTCGGATAATGCAACGCATATAGACACAAGGGCTAAATCCACACAATGGTGGGGTGATGAAACAAAATCAGGAAGTCCGAACATATCCAAACTGGGTTATAATTCTTTTCACAAGTATTTTAATATGTAATGGAGGCTATGTTTATGAGAGAATTTCTTTTGTATCTTTTGCGAGCTGTTATAATTGCGGCGGTTCCTGTTGTGACGGTTTTTCTTTGTAATTTTCTTCAGAAGAAAAAGGAGGAAATCAAGCAGAAAATGACAAGTGAAACGCAAAAAAGGCTTCTTGACGAGGCTATGGAAGCGGTCACAACAGCGGTCATAAAGACCAATCAGACCTATGTTGACGCGCTCAAAGAAAGCAATACATTTTCTCTTGATAATCAGGGAAAAGCGTTTAAAAAGTCTATGGATACCGCTACAGAAATAATGAGGCAGGAGGTAAAAGACTTTATATCGTCGGAGTATGGCGATTTGAACAAGTGGCTTGATACGCAGATTGAAGCTACAGTCAATACTGTTAAGGCAAAAAAATGAGTTAATAAATTAAATATGCGTTTAAACAGCCTCAGAGATGTTTTGCACCTTTGGGGCTGCTTTTTTGTTATATTTTATAAAGATTTTTGTCGAAATGTACAAAAATGTCGAAATTTGTTGCAAACCCGATTGACGTGTATTATAATGTGATAAATATGTGTTTAAAAGGTGATTATTTATGAATGAGTATATTGAAACAGCGATAAAAGTAAAGGACACGATATCCGAATTTATTCCGACAAAATTGTCAGTAATAATAAAGTTAGCTGAATTGGCTTTTAATACATTTGGTAATAACGAACAAGGGTTAAATGCGCTATATAAAAGAGCATTTAAAGAGGCTGTTGAGAATACTGCTAAAGAGGAAACGACAGGCAATGTGCGCAAACTGTTGAATAATTGCAAAAACATTAACTCGTTTGAAGATGTACAGAATCTGACTGAATATTTAAAAAAAGTAAGTATAGAAATGGACTTATCCTTGACTGATATTGATTTTTCAAGAATTACAAGCAACATTGCTGAAAAGTTTGAATGCATTTTGCTCGAAGAAAGGTATGATAAACTTTATACTTTATTAAGCAGAAAACCAAATACTATAGATAGTGACATACAAGATATCAAAGAAATGCTTAATGAAATTTGTGATAAGACATATCGTCTTGAAACAGATAATAAAGCATATGCAAAGGATTTTGTTAATCCGTTATTTATGCATCGTTACAACCCGATTATTGTGCTTAAAGATATATTTGTTATGCCAAATGTACAAATAAAAAATAATACTTATAATGCACTTGACATAATTTGTGATTTTATTAATAGCGATGATAATGTGCTTTTTGTTGAAGGCTGCGGAGGTTATGGGAAAAGTAGCATTGTCTCTTTTATTGCGTATAATTGTTTATTTAATAATACCAATCCTCAAATTTCTTTTTTGAACAATAAAATGTTAATTATTATAAAGCTTAGGGAGTATAATGGCGAAAGCAAGATAAATGAAATAAAGAAAAAGCTTAATAACATAGATGCAATAGAGAATGATGCAATCTTAATTTTTGACGGCCTCGATGAAGTATGTATGATGGACAATAGTAAAGGCTCTGATATAGCAAAAGATATTATAAAAGAATTTTCTTATTACAATAGGAAAATAATAATTACAACTCGCCCAACGTGTATGAACTATTATAACATTGATTCTTTAAAAATATCCTACGTTGTTGCTGAAATATGTTGCTTTAATGAAATGCAAAGAGATGATTTTGCAGATTCTTTTGCCAAAAAAGATGATCGTCATATGGAGACTATTAAGTACATAAAAAATCTTCCCTTAGAAAAACAGAAAAATGAAAGTATATACGGTTCTCCGTTTTTGCTTTATTTAATACTGTCTGGAGACATAAAAGATGAGGAAAAAAATAATTCGTGGTTGCTTATGCATAGGCTTTTTCATGATGATTTGTTTAATCCACCATATGGTTTTAACAGGTGCATTGATCACGATACAGCTAATAGAATATATCAATTTAATTGCGATATAGCATACGAAATGTTTAAAACTAATAATCAAAAACTTTTTATGACAAATGATGAGCTGGAGAAAATCTTGCCAAACAATAATATAAAAAACATTGTTAAAGAATCTCATGGATTATTTTCTTATATGAGAAAATATAATACTGGTGCGATAGAATTTGTTCATAATCATGTAAGAGATTACTTTCTTTGTGAAAAAGTTCTTAGAGAAATAAATATATGGTATTCTGATACATTTGTTAATGAATATAAAGTTGCTATGAATTTGGGCGAACTTTTAAGGTATGGATACTTTACTGAGGAAGTAAAATTGTTTATTATGGAAGCTATACAGTATAGTATGTCTATACACCAAAATGAAAACCTTCAGCAGGTTGCAAAATACGGCATATACAAAACTATATTGGATCAATGCTATAACAGACCTTTATATCAGATTTTTGATTGGTTTTATTCTAGTGGTGGTATAATTACATATGATTGTTCCAATGCATATGCTTATATGAAAAGCTCTCACTATGCTATCAATAATTCTGCATATATTTATAAAATAATATATGCTCCACATTTAAAAGTAGGGAAATATCTTTATTGGGTTAGTGATAATGCATTGAGAGAACCTGTTATGAATTCAATATTTGAGATGGTTAAACAGTTTCTTGAGATAGTTTCACCGCATTACGATAAAAACTGCATGAAAAAGCGCAACGAGCGGCTTGTAGAACTGGGGGATATTTGCTTGTGCTACTACAACAAAAAAGGAGGCGCAGCGGCACGGGACAGACGGTACGCATGGCTGAAAGAAAGGGCAAGGGAATTGTTAATTTTTACTTTGATTGGACGGAGCAATAAAAAAACTGCCGACAGGAACATCTTGCCGGCAGTTTTAGTTATTTATTGAGATCAATAAAATAATTCATTATCGTAGGACCCTTTTCAATGTACAGCCCCGTCTCCTTGGCGGTTTTTTCGGTAAATACGGGCTTTCCCTCCGCCTTGACGCTCTTCTGATATATCATAAACGGAACAGCATCGTTGG
>CAMWVM010000232.1 GCA_947177715.1 uncultured Ruminococcus sp. | reverse complement strand
CATCAAGCATAAGATTACACTTTTTCTTATATATTTCTCTAAGTGAAGCAAGATGCTTATCCATATCGCACTGCTCCAAAAACTTAGATGCAAGAACCTGTGCCCAAATATTTGTATGGACATCGGAAACCTGCTTACAAACGATAATCTTTGATATAATTTCCTTAGATCCGCTGACATATCCCACACGGATTCCCGGAGCAAGAACTTTGGAGAAAGTTCCTGAATACACAACTATACCGTCGTTATCCATGCTCTTAATTGATCTTATATTCTCTCCTGAAAATCTCAAATCTCCATAGGGGTTATCCTCAAGTATCACAGCGCCATACTGTTTAGCAAGAGCATACACCTTTTCACGCTTTTCAAGGGACATAGTCTGACCGGTAGGATTCTGGAAGTTAGGGATAAGATAAATAAGCTTCACTCTTTTTTCTTGTAAAGTTTTTTCAAGCTGCTCAACGTTGATTCCGTCTTCCTGAAGTTCAATACCCTGAAGATCAACGTTATATGATTTAAATGCGTTCAGCGAACCAATAAAGCTTGGCGCTTCGCAAACAAGGGTATCCCCCTCGTCACAGAGCACCTTAGCGGTAAGTTCGTTTGCCTGCTGCGCTCCGCTTGTAATAATAAGCTCGTCACGCTCAGGATCAAAATTACCGTCCTTTATCAATCTTTCCTTCAGCTGTTCACGGAGCTTTGGATATCCTTCTGTAAGGCTATACTGCAAAGCAAGGATTGGATCTTCTTTAAAAATCTCCTCAGAAATTCTGTTAATTTCCTCAACAGGAAACGCTTCAGGTGCAGGATTTCCTGCGGCAAATGAAATTACTTCCGGGTCTGAAGTAAATTTCAGAATTTCTCTTATAGCCGAAGCTTGAAGATGTGATACTTTTTCAGAAAATGAATAATTCATAACAAAACCTCTATTCTAAAAAATAATGATAAAATATATAGAAATATTATACCATACTTTTTTAGAAAAATAAAGAGGGAAAAGGGAGTTTATGATGATATTTTCTGCTTGGTCTTAGTTTTTATTATTTAATGATGTTCAGTAATATTTAGTGCAGCAATACTATTCTACAGAATTTTTATCCAAAAGAGAGTTTTTAACCGACCACAATTTTTTTGACAGATCAACATAATAAACATGAGGATTTTCAAATCTTTTAATTTCATCCCAAAGCGTATCAACCTGTGCTTTTGCATAGTTGCAGATTTCCTTATATGAAGGCTTATCATAAACACACTTTCCGTTTTTAAATATCGGTTTTAAAAGTTCAACAGCCTTAAAATTATTGATTTTCTTCTTTTTCCATGTGAAAGTCGGGTCAAAAAGAGTTAAATCTTTAGTATCATCAATTATCTCGTCATATACACAAAGCTGGTCAGCGATTGCCTTATTATTTTCTCTGTCATAAAGGCGATAAAGCTTTTTTAAATGCGGTACTGTAATTTTTGTAACATTCTCTGAAATTTTAATTTTAGGAATGATATTGCCCTCTCTGTCCTCTACTGCGGACAGCTTATATACACCTCCGAAAACTGGGTGAGATTTTGCGGTTATCAGCCTCTCTCCCACACCAAAAAAATCAATTTTAGCTCCCTGAAAAATCATATCTCTTATGAGATACTCGTCCAAAGAATTTGAAGCTATGATCTTACAGTCCTCATAACCTGCATTGTCAAGCATCATTCTTGCTTTCTTTGAAAGATAAGTTATATCCCCCGAATCAATTCTAATTCCCTTTGGTCTTGCTCCAAGAGGTTTTAATACATTATCAAAGGCTTTGATTGCATTGGGCACTCCGCTTTTCAATACATTATAGGTATCGACCAAAAGAGTTACTGAGTTAGGATAACACTCACAGTAAACCTTGAATGCCGTGTACTCATCGTCAAACATTTGTATCCACGAATGCGCCATTGTTCCGGTTGCAGGAAAACCAAACAATTGGTCAGTAACTGTACAAGCGGTGGATGAACATCCGCCGATTCCCGCAGCTCTTGCACCATAAATTGCTGCATCTGCGCCTTGAGCACGCCTTGAACCGAACTCAGACACTGCTCTGCCCTCGGCGGCTCTTACTATTCTGTTTGCTTTTGTAGCAATAAGTGTCTGATGATTTATTGTTAGAAGCAAAAATGTTTCAATCAGTTGTGCTTCAATAGCTGGAGCACGTACCGTTATAATGGGTTCGTTCGGAAAAACTACTGTTCCCTCCGGCACTGCGTAAATATCCCCAGTAAATTTAAATGTTTTGAGATAGTTTAAAAATTCTTCAGAAAATAGATTCTTGTTACGCAGAAATTTTATGTCCTCATCAGAAAAGTGAAGATTAGAAATATAATCAACGATTTGCTCCAAACCACAGGCTATTGCAAAACCTCCACCGTCAGGAATCTGCCTAAAAAACAAGTCAAAATAAGATATCTTATCTTTTAATCCACATTTAAAATAACCATTTCCCATGGTTAATTCATAAAAGTCACACAACATGGTATAGTTAATATTGTTCACGAAATCTCTCCTATCTTAACAATGTAATCTGAAGACCTTCCATAATGTCAAAACACTTTTCATTCAAAGCTTTATCAAAGCTGTCTGTGCATTCGGTATCTACAATTATTTCAGTTTCAGGCAATGCGGATTTTATCATCACTGCATTGGAGAGCACACATATATTAGACACCAGTCCTGCCAGCTCAACGCTTTCAAAAACCTTGCCCCTAAGATAATTGGCAAGGTCAAGGGAAGGAAATGTATTCTTTTCAAAACGAAGATCACTATCCTTTGCTTCAAGCGCAGTTTTACCATACAGTTCATAACCTTTTGTATTTCTTATACAATGAGCAACAGGAAGCTTCTTGCCCTCTAATGTATTTAGATAATTGCTGTCATGAGTATCAAGGGTAAAAATAACATGATCTTTATTTTCATGATACTCTCGTATTTTATCAGCAATTTTCTCATCAAGAAGTTCAGCCCCCTCAAACCCAAGAGAACCATTTACAAAGTCATTTTGAAAATCAATAACCACAAGCAGCTTCACATGTTACCTCCATAATTAGTACACAGCGTTTTTTCATAACCAAAACAAAAAATAAATTATCAAGTTAAATCATAGTGTATTATTTGCTAATATTTTAACCAAAGATATATTAAGTCATACAAATTTAAATTATTCAAATAAGGGCTTGCCCGTTTTCAACGTGGCAAGGTCAGCTTCAGCTGAC
>CAMWVM010000231.1 GCA_947177715.1 uncultured Ruminococcus sp. | reverse complement strand
CGTCAGCTGAAGCTGACCTTGCCACGTTGAAAACGGGCAAGCCCTTATTTGAAATTAAGACGGAGGTAGTTAACATGAATATCTGGCATGACATTTCACCAAAGGAAATAACAAAGAATTCCTTTACGGCAGTTATTGAAATACCTAAAGGTTCAAAGGTAAAATATGAGCTTGACAAGGCAACAGGACTGCTGAGAATGGACAGAATACTTTATACTTCAACCCACTATCCGGCAAATTACGGTTTTATTCCTCGTACCTTTGCCGAGGACGGAGATCCTTTGGATGTGCTGGTGTTATGCTCTGAAACTCTTGAACCTCTTTCGCTTGTAAAATGCTTTCCCATTGGTGTTATTTCCATGCTTGATAACGGTGCTGCTGATGAAAAGGTAATATGTATTCCTGAAAATGATCCTACTTATAATGTTTATAAGGACATTGCAAATCTTCCCAAGCATATTTTTGACGAGATGTCGCATTTCTTTGCTGTTTATAAATCCCTTGAAAATAAAGAAACTGTTATAGATGATGTAAAAGGTGCTGAGGATGCAAAGGGAATAATTCAGCATTGTATTGATAACTATATTGAATGCTATTGCAAGTAAATATTTGTATGCAGCCGAAGTGAAAAACTTCGGCTTTTTTTGTAAATAAATTGACCAAAATCACTTTTGGAGCGTATTATTTGTGAAAGGGGTGGTAAAAGCGATGAAAAATTCATCAGTTCGGCCGGCTGATGACATTAAAAAAGTCATTAAAACTTATGGGAATATGCTTTTCCGAGTATGCTTTGTCATGCTGAGGAATCCAACTGATGCGGAGGATGCTGTTCAGGAAACTATGCTTAAATATATTCAAAAAGCACCTGAATTTGAAAGTGCAGAACATCAAAAGGCTTGGTTGTTAACAGTAGCAGCTAACAAATGCCGTGATATGTTAAAGTCGCGCTGGCGAAATGTTCCGCTTAATTTGGATATTGTAAAGGAATATGCATCAGATGCACAGGACAGCATGATAATGGAAGCATTGATTTCTCTGCCGGATAAATTCAGAATCGTCATGACACTTTATTATGTAGAAGAATATCAAGTGAACGATATAGCTGCAATCATAGGCAAAACACCATCGTGTGTTAAAATGCGTCTTAAAAAAGGGAGAAAGCTCCTTGAGGAAAAGTATAGAAAGGAGTATATGAATGATTGATTATAAGTTGTTAAAAAGCACTGCAATGAAAATTGAAATGTCAGATGAAATGAAACAAAGATTAATAGAAAATATAGACGGGTATAGTAAAGTGAATTCGGAGAATGCAGCAAGAAAAGAAAAACCATATAAACTGCTGATCCCGATTTGTGCTTGCATTGCTGTTGCCTTATTAGGATTCGGCATATTCAGGAGCGGTATTCTGTCAGAAGAAAAAATAACAAATCAGGATAACGAATTTTTATTTACTGAAAAGAATAAAGACATCAGTAGTGCAGCAGAAATAGAAAAACAAACTAATATTATAAGAGTAAATAAAATTGATGCCGTTGCCGGTGACAGAAATATAAATTTAAAGGATGAGGACTTTGTCAGGATGACCGAAAGGGAACTTGAGGTCTATTATGGAACGAAAATTATCCCTGATCTGCCGTCTGATCTCAGATCGTGGTATGAGACCGGTGATTATGAGTACGGTATTTACAGGCATGGTAAGGGAGAAGGCGAGGTCTATTATGATGTTAACGCTATGAACTATTCCAATGAGGATTTCAGCAGAGATTTTAATGTCGAAATTGCTAAAGGAAAACTGCCGCAAACAGATGTGGTCTTTTGGGACGAAAGCGTTAGCAAATCGTTTATAAACGGAACGGAAGTAAGAATTGGACAAAGCAGTAACGGATATTTTTACGCAGAATTCATATATAATAATACAGGCTTCAGAATTATTTCAAACGGTATGTCAATAGATGAATTGGTTTCAGCAATCGAGTCGTTAGTAAACTAAGTGTGCTATAAGGATTCCTTATTTCAAGTAATTTGAAACAAGGAATCTTTTTTTGTGCATTTTCACAATAAATTCAGCAAAAAGCTAAGTTCTTTATTGAAAAAACACTATGTTTTTGTTGTAAAAAGAAAATAAATTTATTACTTTTAGAATAATTTAACGTTTTTATTTCTTTAATTAAGTTGATTTTTAAGTAAAGGTTTGTAATAATTAAAATATTTAACTTAATCTATCGTTACCATTTTGTCATATTTACACAAATATTGTCATAACAAAAAAACAAAAGAGAATTCATCACAGAAAATTGTGCGTAAATTTGTAAAAAGCCATTGACGTGTACTATATATTGTGGTATAATACCGATTGTGGGATGCAAGACATGATATGTGTTTGTAAAAAGATACAACTTGTGTTACAACAATTTGTCATCTTAAAATACACAAAATGGGTGTAAATTTCGTTTACAAAAAGTTTACAAATTACAATTTGATAACCTTTTTGAGGGCAAAGGTTACAGAATGCCCCGAAAACCCTTGATTTCAAAGCTGGAAGACTAAACCGGAATCTCTTGATTATTTTGATTTTGGCGAATATTACGGTTGCAATTTCTTAATATATGGTGTATAATTAAGTTGCGGTGGTGAAAAGTGCATAAAAGTGGTGACTAATCCCTGAATGTGCATGCCACGGATAAACTGTGTATTAAGGAGGCGAACAACTTGCTGACAAGTATGCTTAAGGGCACTTATAACCAGTCTATGGATGTCAAGGGCAGAATGGCTTTCCCTGCAAAGCTTAGAGAAATTATCGGCGAGAGGTTCGTCGTTACAAAAGGGCTTGACGGATGTCTTTTCGTTTATTCTCTTGAAGAGTTTGAGGTAAGAGCTGAAAAGATTAAAGCCTTGCCTATGGCGAAAGCAAGAAATCTTCAGAGAACATTTATGGCTAATGCCGTAGAGGTGGAAGCGGACAAGCAGGGCAGAATACTTATTCCCCAAACTCTGAGAGAAATTGCAAGCCTTGAAAAGGATATCGTTGTTGCCGGGGTTTCGGACAGATGCGAGATCTGGGATAAGCAAAAATGGGATGAACTTAATAACAGCGTTGATGACGAGATGATGATGAACGCTCTGGAGGAGCTGGATTTTTAAGTGGAATTTAAACATGTATCGGTGCTTCCTGAGGAGTCGATAGAAGGTCTGAATATAAAACCTGATGGGATTTATGTGGACGGTACTGCTGGCGGTGCTGGGCATTCA
>CAMWVM010000230.1 GCA_947177715.1 uncultured Ruminococcus sp. | reverse complement strand
CCCGACCTGCTGATTACAAATCAGCTGCTCTACCAACTGAGCTACACCAGCTTATTGCTTTTTCTACAACATTTATATTATAGCATATCTCGTAAAGCTTGTCAATAGCTTTTAGAAATATTTTTTATCAATCACAGCTTAATTATTATACAACGTTTTCTTAAAAAAGTCAATACATCTTTTGAATTTTGTAGCCTTTAACATTTTTTTGTGGTATTTTATAAAATTTAAAGGCAATTTATACAAAAATAAAGCCCTGACAATTTTAGTGTATTATTAGCGGAGAAACAAAGTGTGTTTGCCGCATTAAAAAAAGGAACGGGTATTCCCGTTCCTTTCTCCAAAAACAATATTAAACAATATTTACTTTAATGTCATGGCTTTTAGTTTTAATTAGTGCGTGCCACGTTTTACATATGTAGTATGTAAAAGCTTATGAGCTCTTGCTTTTCCAGGAGCATCAAAGTACTCATCATAAAGCATTTTTATAACTGGGCTTTCATGTGATTTTCTTAGCTTCATGCTGCTGTCAGCATCATAGAGAGCCTTTGAACGCAATGTTTTCAAATCTTTATAGTTTCTTACGCTATCGCTTTGAACAGGCTGTCCGCCGCCGTTGATACAACCGCCTGGGCAAGCCATGATTTCTACCATATGATAGTTCTTTTCTCCTGACTTAACCTGTTCGACAATCTTTCTTGCGTTGGAAAGTCCCGAAGCTACAGCTACATTGATTTCCATTCCTGCAATCTTATATGTAGCTTCCTTGATATTCTTTGTTCCTCTGACTTCCTTGAACTCAATTTTCTTTGCGTTACCGTCAAGCATAAATGCAGCAGTTCTTAATGCAGCTTCCATTACACCGCCTGTAGCGCCAAAAATTGCTCCAGCACCTGATGCAGTTTCAAACGGATCGTCAAACTGCTCATCTTTAAGGTCAGCAAAGCTGATACCTGCACCCTTAATCATTTTTGCAAGTTCACGAGTTGTAAGAGCAACATCAACATCATCAAAGTCAAATGTTCTAAGCTCTTCTCTTGAAACTTCAAATTTCTTTGCGGTACAAGGGATTATGCTGACAACATACAAGTCTTTTGGATCAATTCCTTTTTTCTGGCAATAGTAACTCTTAAGAATTGCACCAAACATCTGCTGAGGAGATTTGCATGTTGACAAATGTGGCAGGAATTCAGGATAATAATGCTCGCAGAATTTAATCCAGCCAGGACAGCATGATGTGAACATTGGCAATGTCTTTTTCTTAGTAATGCGTTCAATAAGTTCATTTGCTTCTTCCAAAATTGTAAGGTCAGCGGTAACGTCCATATTAAAAATATTATCAACGCCGAGTCTGCGGATTGCAGCAACCATTTTACCTTCAACATTTGTACCTATTGGCATACCAAAGCTTTCACCAAGTGTAGCACGAATTGACGGAGCAGTAAAGAAGATTACCTTCTTGTTGGGATTTGAAATAGCGTCCCAAACCTCGTCAATATTACTTTTCTCATTAAGAGCACCAACAGGACATGCAACGATACACTGTCCGCAGCCTACGCATGGCGAGTCATTAAGGCTCTTTTCAAAAGCACATCCAACATGCACGTTAAAACCACGCTTGATGGGTCCGATAACGGAAACGCTCTGTACATTTTTACAGGCAGCAACACATCTCATACACTGAATGCATTTGCTGTTATCTCTTACAATGTACGGCGACTGATCGTCAACATCATATACGATATCATCGCCTTTAAATCTATCTTCGTCAACTCCATAGTCAAAGGAAAGCTTTTGAAGTTCGCAGTTATTTCCTCTAACACATGAAAGACATTTTTTGTGATGGCTTGAAAGAATAAGCTCAATAGTTGTTTTTCTTGATGCACGAACCTTTGGTGTATTTGTTAAAACTTCCATACCCTCCTCAACAGGATAAACACAGGAAGCAACCAATCCCTTTCTGCCTACAATTTCAACAACGCATACACGGCAAGCGCCGATACAGTTGATTTCTTTTAAATAGCAAAGTGATGGAATTTCAATGTTAGCAGCCTTAGCAGCCTGCAAAATTGTAGAGCCTTCGGGAACTTCAACCGGAATTCCATTTATTTTAAGATGAATCATCTTTGTTTTTTCCATTTAAATTATACCCTCCTCTACTTCTTTATAATAGCGTTGAATTTGCAGTTCTTCATACAAAGACCGCACTTAATACACTTATCTTTATCAATAACATGTGGCTGTTTTACACCGCCTGAAATAGCGTCGACAGGGCAATTTCTTGCACAAAGAGTACATCCCTTGCAAAGTCCCGGATCAATTTCAAAGTGAAGCAGACTCTTACATACGCCAGCAGGGCAATGCTTATCAACAATGTGTTCAATGTATTCGTCTTTGAAATATTTGATTGTGGAAAGGACAGGGTTAGGAGCTGACTGTCCCAATGCACAGAGTGAAGACGATTTCATATGAAGTGCAAGCTCTTCAATCTTGTCTAAATCCTCAGGCTCTCCGTTTCCGGAAGTGATTTTTTCAAGGAACTGCAAAAGACGTCTTGTACCGATTCTGCATGGAGTACATTTTCCGCAGGATTCGTCAACAGTAAAGTTAAGATAGAACTTTGAGATATCTACCATACAGGTATCTTCGTCCATGATAATCAAACCGCCTGAACCCATCATAGAACCTAATGCTGTAAGGTGTTCATAGTCGATAGGAGTGTCAATGTGACAGGCTGGAATACATCCGCCTGACGGACCACCTGTCTGTGCAGCCTTAAATTTCTTTCCGTTAGGAATACCGCCGCCGATTTCTTCAACGATTTCACGAAGTGTAGTACCCATTGGAATTTCTACAAGACCAACGTTAGTAATCTTTCCGCCAAGAGCAAATACCTTAGTACCCTTTGAGGTTTCTGTACCCATTGATGAATACCATTTTGCACCCTTACGGATAATTTGCGGAATATTGGAATATGTTTCAACATTATTAAGTACAGTAGGTTTTCCGAAAAGGCCCTTAACAGCGGGGAACGGAGGACGAGGTCTTGGTTCTCCTCTATGACCTTCAATGGAAGTCATAAGAGCGGTTTCTTCGCCACAAACAAATGCTCCTGCACCCAAACGTATTTCAATATCAAATGAGAAATCTGTACCTAATATTTTTTCACCTAAAAGTCCATATTCTCTTGCTTGCCTGTCTCGTATACCCATCTCCGAGCCCACGAGACTCCTGAGCATCTCCTATGCCGTCTTCTGCTTGAAA
>CAMWVM010000229.1 GCA_947177715.1 uncultured Ruminococcus sp. | reverse complement strand
CCACACCTATCCGAAAGGATAGGTTGGAGGCTGGGGGACATAAGTCGTTGTTATAGATAGTATACATAGAAAAAGTACAACTTAATAAAAGCTGCACTTTTCAATAAATTCGTATTTTAAACTAAAGTTTTTTCACATCAACGATAGTTCTTCCTGTGTTAATTCAACAACCTTATTTTGCTCAAGTGATTTCTGCACATCAATATACCTTTGATTCGAGCTCCCCATAAACTTTAGCTCAAGGCTTCTTTTAGAAAGCACAAACGGTCCGTCAACAAGATAATCAAGCCTTTTCAACAGCTCCATAAATCCGTTTTCTTCGTTGGCATGAGAAACAAGATACTCGAAAGTATACCCCGAATAAGCCATTACATTCATTTTAAAGTCTGTATGAGCGTGTATTTTATCAGCCAGCTCTGCCAAAGGCTTGCACTGACAGAACGGATCCCCCCCGCTGAACGTTACACCGTCAAGAATCGGATCCTTTTTTATCATTTCAAATATATTGTCAGTATCCTCCCAGCGGCCGCCGTTAAAATCATGAGTTTCAGGATTATGACATCCCTCACAGTTATGAGGACAACCTTGAGTGAACACCGTAAACCTGATTCCAGGTCCGTCAACTATGGACTCAGAAATAAGTCCTGCTATTTTTATTTTCATTTTGTACTCCTAAATACGCAAAAAATATATTAAATTGAAAGCGTCAAAAAATAATAAACAGATATTAAAAGTTTAGGTCAAGCCGTGTCCCCTTTACGCAGGAACTCCGTACATGAGGTGAATATCTTCCCAGTAGTAAGCAAAAAAATAGTCCTAAAGGACTATTTTTTAATTTAGGGGCTGGGAATGTTTCCAAAGGAAACTTCCAATTTTGCGAAGCAAAATTTCCCTTCAGATAGAGGGCTGCCCTTGAAAACTCAACTCTTTTTACACTTTTAATTAATTACAGCACTCAGGCACCTTGATTCTCTGAATTCTTTCAGAACGTACCTTTGCGTGTTCTGCTTCGCTTCTTCCGCACTTAGGACATTTATCTCCGATAATACCTGTATATCCGCAAACAGGGTCACGGTCAACAGGGTGATTTACAGAACCATATCCTATTCCCGACTCTTTCATACAGCGAATTACCTTTTCAAATGCTGTGAGATTCTGAAGCGGGTCGCCGTCAAGCTCAATATAGCTGATATGTCCAGCATTTGTAAGATTATGATAAGGTGCCTCTATCTTGATTTTATCAAAAGCGTTGATGTTATAATAAACAGGTACATGGAAAGAGTTTGTATAATAATCTCTATCGGTAATACCTTCGATTTTTCCATAACGTTGTGCGTCCATACGCACAAATCTTCCTGAAAGTCCCTCAGCAGGAGTTGCCAATAATGAGAAGTTCAATCCTGTTCTGTCAGATTCCTCGTCCATTCTATTTCTCATGCGAGTAATAATCTCTATACCCAGCTCTCTCGCTTCTTCCGACTCACCATGGTGCTTACCAATAAGAGCTTTAAGACATTCAGCAAGCCCAATAAAGCCTACCGACAATGTGCCATGCTTAAGAACCTCACCTAACTCGTCATCATATCCAAGCTTTTCGGAATCAATCCAGACACCCTGTCCCATAAGGAATGGATAGTTTTTAACTTTCTTGGAACACTGAATTTTAAAACGATGCATAAGCTGATCAATACACAAATCCATAGTTTCATCAAGACTATCAAAAAAAGCACCAATATTGCCTTGAGCTTTAATACCCAAACGTGGAAGGTTAATTGAAGTAAATGAAAGATTGCCTCTTCCCGTTACGATTTCTCTTGACGGGTCATATTTGTTTCCGATTACACGGGTACGGCATCCCATATATGCAATTTCAGAATCAGGATTTCCTGCCTTATAATAAGGAAGATTGAACGGTGCATCAATAAATGAAAAATTCGGAAACAATCTCTTTGCTGATACCCTGCATGCAAGCTTGAACAAGTCATAGTTCGGGTCAGTTGGATTATAGTTTACGCCGTCCTTAACCTTAAAAATATGAATTGGGAAGATAGGTGTTTCACCGTTTCCAAGTCCTGCCTCTTCAGCAAGAAGAATATTTTTAATTACCATTCTTCCTTCTACAGTTGTATCTGTTCCATAGTTAATTGAACTAAACGGTGTCTGTGCACCTGCACGTGAATTCATCGTATTCAGATTATGAACTAATGCTTCCATAGCCTGATATGTAGCACGATCAGTTTCTTTAACCGCAGTTTTAAATGCAAAATCCTGAATTTTCTTTACGGTTTCAGTGTTTGCAAATGCAGCCAGCATTTCTGCCTCTGCTTCCTGATAGCCATTATCGTTAGATAATGTAGGAACCAATCCCTTTTCCTTTTCAATATTTTCTGTAATTTTCTTAGCTATATCCACTGAATCAGTTACACCGGCCAAAAGAGATAATGCTCTGTGTATATTGTCACGATAACGGTGTCTGAAAGTTTTCTTAACACCGTCAGCCATGTCATAATCAAATTTAGGAATTGACTGACCGCCATGCTGGTCATTCTGGTTAGACTGAATTGCAATACAAGCCAATGCCGCATAGCTTGAAATATCATTTGGAGTTCTCAGATATCCATGACCGGTAGAAAATCCGTTCTTATAAAGCTTTCTCAAATCGATCTGACAGCAGGTGGTTGTAAGAGTGTAAAAATCCATATCATGAATATGAATATCACCCTCAGCGTGAGCCTTTGCATGCTTAGGATCAAGTACATACATCTCATAGAATTCCTTTGCTCCCACTGAACCATATTTAAGCATAGTTCCCATAGCAGTGTCGCCGTCAATATTAGCATTTTCACGCTTTAAGTCACTGTCCTTAGCTGACTTAAAAGTAAGGTCTTCATACACTTTCATAAGACGGGTGTTCATTTCCCTTGCACGTGTACGGGTACTTCTGTAAAGAATATAAGCCTTAGCTGTTGCCGCATGACCTTCTTCAATAAGCACCTTTTCAACACAGTCCTGGATCTGTTCAACGGTAGGAGATGTGAGATCGCTGCTCATAAGCATATCAACTACCTTGCCGGATAGCTCAAGTGCCTCCTCATAATCGCTTCCGCCTACAGACTGAGCAGCCTTATAGATTGCATTAGCAATTTTCTCAATATTAAATGTAACATTTCTTCCGTCTCTCTTTTTGATTTTTATTATCATTATTTTGACCTCCGTCTATATTCTATATATAGTATAACAACGACTTATGTCCGCCAGCCTCCAACCTATCC